>JBOHCO010001149.1:0-6179 GCA_050698895.1 Streptosporangiaceae bacterium | reverse complement strand
GCCCAGCCCTGATGCACGGCATGAGCCGCAGCCTTCTCGGCGGCCTGGCGATCCGCCGCAGTCTCGGCCGGCGGGCGCCGGTCCCAGAGCCGGTCATAGGCGGCCGCGACGGCAGCCAGCAGGTTCGGGGCCAGGTCGTCGTGCCCATCGAGCTCGCGTCTGATCACCTGGGCCGGGATCCCTGTCTCCTTCTCCAGCGCACGCGTTGACCATGACCGGGCGGCCAGCGCCCGCAGGCGCCGACGGGTGCCCACGGCGGACGGGTCCTGCCTCGCAGGCTGGCTGGGACTAGCTAGCCAGTCGGCGGGCGGCCCTGGCCGGGGCCGAGGCGCAGACGACGTCATGACCTGGTCCTTCAAGCTCCAATATTGTGACAAACAAAAGGCTATCTGGCTAATGTCACACGCGCTAATCAGTTTTCCGGGCCAGCCGACCCCGCGGGTTCGCCGTCGCGCTCAGCCCCAACTGCCGAGATGCTCGAACGAGCGGACGAGGTAGCGGGCGTCATGACGCCGCCAATCCTCGTGGCCGTCGGGCCAGCGGATCAGGGCGGCCCAGCCCTGCCGGTGCCGGCACCAGGCCACGATGCCGACCACTCGCCAAATGCCGTCGTCATACAGCACGGCCCCCTGCGGCCAGGATGGGCTGGCACGGTCAGCATCGATCAAGATCCCCCGCGGCACCAGCGTCAGCAGCGGCTGAGCAGTCGCTCACACGACGATGACACGCTCGAATCATTAACCACGGGGGAGCATATTATCGAACAAGTATTCTTTAACTAGCCGACGAACGCCCAGGGAGAAACTCGTAGCGGTAGGCCACTCGCGTGTCCGCCCGGGCGACCAGCTCGGCGTACTCGATGACGGCGTCTTCGGCGTCCATGCGGCGGCTGTGCACGACCACCACCGGCCAGCCCCGCTTGATGCCGAACTCCCGCGCCTCCGCCGATGTCGGCGGCCGGGCGGCCACCCAGTCCTCGCCCCAGGCGGGCTGATAGCCCATCTCCGCCGCCAGCGGCTCAGCTTTCAGCAGCGCGGGAATTGCCTCGGCCAGGCGGGCCGGGAACCATGACGTCAGCACCGCCGCCGCGGCCCCTTCCTGGCTCGTGACCTGGCGGCGGCGGACCACCTCGGCGGGCAGGTCGATGCCGAGCTGCGCCGCGATCGACTGCGGCGCTGAAACCAGTCCGGCCTCGACGACCTCAGCGTCATCCCCGGCGGCAACGGGGCCGCGCGTGGCCAGCCCGATCGCCAGCGGGCCGCCCGTAGCCCGGTCGGCGGGCGGGCGCGACGCGGTGACGACCGTGCCCGCGCCGGGCCGGGCGACCACCAGGCCCAGGGTCTGCAGCCCGCTGGCCACCTTAGCCGCGGTGGCCAGGGAGACGCCGAACTGCGCGGCGATCTCCCGGCCGGACGGGAGCATGTCGCCGGCGGCGAGCCGCCCGGCGGCGATCTCCCGCCGGTAGTGCTCGATGATCTGCACGTACGGCGCATCCCGGTCCAGCTGCATCTCCCTATCGTCGCATCCTGCTAGCAGCTCAGGGGCTCCCGTTGCGTGACTGAGGTCAGTTAAGGCCTAGTGCTTGTCACAAAGACATAGTAGCTTGAAATATGTGACAGACCAGTCCGACGGGAAGGCCCCCGATGCGCAGAGCACGCCGACTCCGCCACACCGCCCCGCTCACCCCCGGCACCGATGCGCGGCATCCCCGGCAGCCCACCACCCGGCGCCGCCGTCGCGATGCACGGCACGACGACCGGCGCACGCCAGCCACCCGCCCCGAGCCCGAGCCGTCGCCCCGCATGCCCGTGCTCGGACCACGCCGCCGCCGGGCGGCCCGGAGCCCGGAGCCACCGGAAGCAGGCCCTCATTACGGGCCGCCCGCCGGCAGCACGGGGCGGGAGAAGCGGACATGACCCACGCCGCACCAGCCCGCCACGACCGCGCCCACGCCTGCCTGGCCAGCGCCATCAGCGCCCTGGCAGTCCTGGCGGCGGCAGCAGCCGCGGTGAGCTGGGACGCCCAGTACACCTTTGTTCTCGATATCAAGAAAATCCCGGCCATCGCCGCGCTCGAAGCAGGCATCCCCGACGTTGGAGCCCTGATCTTCGCGTCGCTGGGCATCGCGCTGGCGCTGCACGGCCGGCGCGCCATCCGGCCGCGCAGCCTCAACGTCGCCTGCATCGGCATCAGCCTGGGCATGAACGCCCTGGCCGCCGCGCCGGGCTGGCGCGACCTGGCGGTCTGGATCATGCCCGCCGGCGTGTACGCCCTGGCCTCCGACACCCTCATCGGCGTCGTCCGGGCTCGCGCCATCGCCCATACCCGCCAGACCGGACAGGCGCTGGCCGACGACGAGGCCACCCCGATGGCGATCGTCGGCGGCCTGGTCCTGTGGCTACTGCGCCTCGCCCTCGCCGCGCCTTCCACACTCGGCGGATTCCGCCAGTGGGCGCTCGAGGAGTGCCCCGTCGCCCCCGGCCGCAAGCTCCCGCCTCGCCCCGCCAGCACACCCGACCGGCCGAAGCGCGCACGGCGGTCTCAGCCGATCCCGAGCACCAGCCCCCCGCGCAACGGCAGGCCGGGCAAGCAGGCCCGCATGATCACCCTCGCCGGCCAGCGGCACGACCTGACCACCCTGCCGCTCAAGCAGGTGTCCGGCATCGCCAACCAGATCGGCACCGAGGTCAGCCTCTCACCCGGCACCGCCCGCCGCGTGCTCCTCGCCCACGTCCGAGCGCTCCAGAACGGCCACCACATCAAGGACACCCCGTGAAATACGTCATCCTCATCGCCCTTGCCGGCTTAGTGCTCGCCACCGTGAAGTGGGCGTTCCTGCCCTGGATCCCTTACCGGCGGCTCCCCCGCCACCGCGTCTGGACCATGCGCATGCGGCTCCGCCTCCGCCTGCACCCGGCCCGCGGCCTCGCATCACTGCCCGAGCTATGGCTGTGCTGGGGCCGACTCGCTGTGTTCCGCCGCAGCGGCCGGGCCCGCCGCTCCCTCGCCCTGCGGGAGCGCATCATCGCCGCGGCCAGCGAGTACTCCATCCTCATCGGCCGCGCTCAGCTGCGACACGCGCTGCGCCTGCCTCTCGAAGAGCACGCCCTGGTCACCAGCCCGCCGCGCGGGGGCAAGACCGGCTGGCTCGCCTCGGTCATCCTGCGCTACCCCGGCCCGGTCCTGTCGACCACCACCAAGCACGACGTGTTCGAGCTGACCTCCGGCATCCGCGCCCGCCTAGGCCCCGTGCACGTGTTCAACCCCCAGGGCATCGGCAACGTGCCCAGCACCTTCCGCTGGAACCCGCTGGCCGGATGCCAGGACCCCGCCACCGCCATCCGCCGCGCCGACGCCTTCGCCCAGTCCGTCTCCCAGCGGGGTGTCGAGGACGCCAGCTTCTGGGCCAGCAAGGCCAGCGATTACCTGCGCGCCTACTTCTTCGCCGCCGCCTGGGAAGGCCTCGACCTGCGCTACGTCGCCCGCTGGATCAGCGGCGCCGGCAGCACCGAGGCCGAGGACATCCTGGCCAGCATCCCCGGCCCCGGCCGCCAGTGGGGCGCCCAGCTCGCCGAGCTGCAAGGCGAGGCCAACAAGACCGCCCAGACCATCCGCATGACCATGAGCCGCGCCCTGGCATTCCTCGCCGATCCCGCTCTCGCCGAGTCGGTCCTGCCCGGCCCTGGACAGTCCCTCGACCTGGAGCAGTTCGTCGGCCAGCCTGCGACGCTCTACCTCATTGCCGAGTCCAGCGGGGAGGACTCCCCGGTCGCCCCGCTGTTTGCCTGCCTGGCCAGTGAGGTTCACTACACCGCGGCGCTCGTCGGCAGCCGGATGCCCGGCGGGCGTCTCGACCCGCCGATGCTGATGGCCCTGGACGAGGTCACTCAGATCTGCCCGGTGCCTGTCCCGCACTGGCTGGCGGACTCTGGCGGGAAGGGGATTCAGATCATTACCGTCGCTCATGGTGAGGCCCAGCTGCGGTCCCGCTGGGGTCGCGACGGCGCGCGCATCATCCTCGACACGTCCGGGGCCAAGATCTGGCTGCCGGGGACCAGCGACCCGGACACGCTGGAAGCCGCTTCCCTGCTGTGCGGCACGGCGGCCATGAAGGAGCACGGGCAGGACTTCCACACCCGGCACCCCGTTATGACGCCGGAGATGATCCGGCAGCTTCCACCGGGATATGCGCTGGTCATCCGGGGTGGCATGTCGCCAGTCATCGCCAAACTGCCCATGGTCTGGACGGACCCGGTCTACCGGCAGGCCCGCCGGGCACGGCAAGCCGTTGTTCACCTGATCGTGCAGCCGGAGGAGCCTGACTGGGACATCCCCGACTCGGTCCCCGACGACATCATGGACCTGGGTCCGGCAGACATGGCACTGCCGCCTCCGCAGGCAGGCAACGGGACCCGGTACCCCTGGGACGAGGACTCGCTATGAGCGACGCCGACCAGCCCGACCAGACGCTGACCGCCGCGCTCATCCAGATCTCCGGGCATGCTGAGCGCATCGCCGCTCTCGACAGCCGCTACCAGCAGCTCGCCGACGCCTTGAGGAGCGTGGCTGCCGAGGCCGCTGCGGCGGCAGCCGACGGAGACCGGCAGGCCGAGGTGCTTGCGAGCCTTGATGTCCTGGAGCGGCAGGTCAGCTCTCTGACAACAAGGCTGGCTACCCTCGCCGCGAGCGAAGACGATGACGACGGTGCTGTGGGCTATCGGCCAGTGCCGCCGCCTCGGTGGTGGAAGATCACAGGATCGCAGCGAGAGGACGCAGTCGAGAGGCTGCGCGCCTGGGTCAACCAGGTTTACCGGCCGTCCTATGGGCAGCTTGCCGCATTGCTACCGCCGTGCTGGGAGCAGCACCCGCTCTGCCTGAACACCCTGGACTGGCTCAGCGAACTCTGGTCAGAGCTCTACCTCGCCGCTGAACGCACCCCAGAGATCCTCGCCGCCCAAGGCGAATGGCAGACCCGCCTTCTACCGTCAGCCGCCGACCAGATGGCTCTCGAGGCTGACGGATGCAAGCACGCATTGACAAACCGCGAACTGCCGCTACGTACCAGGCCCACCGCTCCTTGATGGCCACAGCGCCAGCCAGTTACTCAGCAGCCAATCGGAGCGCTCACGCGGAGTGACTGCCTCGACGACGGCGCCTCGCCCTTCGGGGGCATATCGATGCTCCTATGTTTGTCTAGGGCGCGTGTCTGGCATTTCTTAGTTGTATTTCTGGATTCTGAAATAGAGCGGTGGCCGGGGCGGGTGGCTGGGGTGCGGACAAGACAGGGAAGGGCCGCTCCAGATGGAGGGCAAGCTCTTATGAGGTCACGTTCCAGCAGGTCAGGTGGTGTAGGCCGGGGACGGCCGACGAATCGTTAGCAGGCCAGCACGAGTGCGGCAGCCGATTAGCGGGTCAGGCCGTCCCCGGAGTGCGGGGCGCTAGCTGGCGTCCTGGCGGAGGTGGCGGTAGACCTCGCGGGCGGCGTAGCGCTTGAGGCAGCGGATGATCTCCTTCTTGGACAGGCCTTCCCTGGTGCGCCGCGTGACGTAGGCGCGGGTCGGCTCGCGGGAGCTCATCCGGGTGATGACGATCCGCCACAGGGCGTGGTTGGCCTGCCGGTCACCGGCGGGGTTGAGGCGGTGGCGGGCGACCTTGCCCGATGACGCGGGGATCGGGGCGACGCCGCACAGGTGCGCCCACGCGGCCTCCGAGCGGAGCCGCTCGGGATGGTCCCCGGCGGTGATCAGGAGCATGGCGGCGGTGTCGGCGCCGACGCCGTGCAAGGCGAGCAGGCCCGGCGCGCGGCCGGTCGCCAGCGGGACGATCAGCTCGTCGAGGCGCTCGAGCTGGCCATCCAGGAACCCGGCGCGGCGGCCCAGCTCGCGCAGCGCCATCCGGGTCGCGTAACCGGGGACATCACCGGGACGGGGCCGCAGGGCCGCTAGCTCGGCGACCAGGTCAGCAGGCGTGTGCCGGGTGAACCGGGCGCGGATGTCGTCCGGGCCGGTGACGATCAGGGCCCGGGCCTGGCTGATCGTCTGGGTCCGCCCGGCGCGGGCACTGCGCTTGGCGACCATCAGAGCCCGGATCGCCTCCACCGCGCCGTCGCCGCCCTTCGGCGCGCCGCGGGCCCGGCCGGACTGCGCGGCCCGTGCGGCGCTCACCGCATCCAGCGGGTC
>JBOHCO010001148.1:0-2789 GCA_050698895.1 Streptosporangiaceae bacterium | reverse complement strand
GGCCCGGCGCAGGCCGGCCCGGCGGAGCCGCGGGAGGTCAGCCCGGCCGACCTGCCGGGCATCGCGGAGCTGGACCGGCGCTGGTTCGGGGCGGACCGCGGCGCGCTGCTGACCGCGCTGCCCCGGCGGGCCGCCCGGTTCGTGGTCAGCGACGGCCCGGCTGTCCGGGGATTCGCGGCCGCCTGGCGGTCAGCGGACACGCTGACCATCGGGCCGGTGGTGGCCGACGACCTGGCCGTGGCCACGGCCCTGATCGCGAGCCTGGCCGCCGGCGCGGAGCTGCCCGTCCGGCTGGAGGTCCCTGGCCGGCAGCCTGGCCTGGCCGGCTGGGCGGCGGAGCGGGGCCTCGCGGTGCGCGCCCAGGCCACGTTCATGGTGCACGGCGGCGACCTGCCGGGGGCCAGGGAGCACCTTTACGGGCCGGCCAGCATGGCCCTGTGCTGACGGGCGCCCGTCTTGTCGGTGGCGGGTCCTACAGTGGACAGATGAGCAAGTCACAGGCCGGGGGAGAGCAGTCATGCGGCCGGTAACCGATCTGCAGCGCCGCGTCAGCCCGTTCGAGGTCGTCACGGAGATGGTGCCCGCCGGGGACCAGCCGGCCGCCATCGCCGCCATGGAGCAGCGGATCAGGGCCGGCGAGAAGGACACGGTGCTGCTCGGCGCCACCGGCACAGGCAAGACCGCGACCGTGGCCTGGCTGAGCGAGCGCCTGCAGCGGCCGGTGCTGGTCATGCTGCCCAACAAGACCCTGGCCGCCCAGTTCGCCAACGAGCTGCGCGAGATGCTGCCGCACAACGCGGTCGAGTACTTCGTCTCCTACTACGACTACTACCAGCCCGAGGCGTACGTCCCGCAGACCGACACCTACATCGAGAAGGACTCCTCGATCAACGACGAGGTGGACCGGCTGCGGCACTCGGCCACCAACTCGCTGCTGACCCGCCGCGACACGATCGTGGTCGCCTCGGTGTCCTGCATCTACGGCCTGGGCACGCCCCAGGAGTACGTGGACCGCATGCTCAAGCTCCGGGTCGGCCAGACGATCGACCGCGACCAGCTGCTGCGCCGGCTGGTCGGCATGCAGTACACCCGCAACGACCTGTCCTTCACCCGCGGCACGTTCCGGGTGCGCGGCGACACCATCGAGGTCATCCCGCAGTACGAGGAGATGGCCGTGCGCGTCGAGATGTTCGGCGACGAGGTCGAGCGGCTGATGACGCTGCACCCGCTGACCGGCGAGGTGATGAGCGAGGACGACGAGCTGTACATCTTCCCCGCCTCGCACTACGTGGCCGGGCCCGAGCGGATGGAGCGGGCCATCGCCGGCATCGAGGCCGAGCTGGAGGGGCGGCTGGCCGAGATGGAGCAGCAGGGCAAGCTGCTGGAGGCCCAGCGGCTGCGCATGCGCACCACCTACGACGTGGAGATGATGCGGCAGGTCGGCAGCTGCTCGGGCATCGAGAACTACTCCCGGCACATCGACGGCCGGGAGGCCGGCAGCCCGCCCAACACGCTGCTCGACTACTTCCCGGAGGACTTCCTGCTGGTCGTGGACGAGTCGCACAGCACGGTCCCGCAGATCGGGGCCATGTACGAGGGCGATGTGTCCCGCAAGCGGGTCCTGGTCGAGCATGGCTTCCGGCTGCCGAGCGCCATCGACAACCGGCCGCTGACCTGGGACGAGTTCGGCGAGCGCATCGGCCAGACGCTGTACCTGTCGGCCACGCCGGGCCCGTTCGAGCTCCAGCGGGTCGGCGGCGACGTGGTCGAGCAGGTGATCAGGCCGACCGGGCTGATCGACCCCCAGGTGATCGTCAAGCCGACCAAGGGCCAGATCGACGACCTGGTGCACGAGATCAGGGACCGGGCTGACAAGAGCGAGCGGGTGCTGGTCACCACGCTGACCAAGAAGATGGCCGAGGACCTCACCGACTACCTGCTCGAGCTGGGCATCCGGGCCCGGTACCTGCACAGCGAGGTGGACACGCTGCGCCGGGTGGAGCTGCTGCGCGAGCTGCGCGTCGGCGAGTACGACGTGCTGGTCGGGATCAACCTGCTGCGCGAGGGCCTGGACCTGCCCGAGGTGTCGCTGGTGTCGATCCTGGACGCGGACAAGGAGGGCTTCCTGCGCTCCGGCACGTCGCTGATCCAGACCATCGGCCGGGCGGCCCGTAACGTGTCGGGCCAGGTGCACATGTACGCCGACAAGGTGACCCCGTCCATGCAGCGGGCCATCGACGAGACCACCCGGCGCCGAGACAAGCAGATCGCCTACAACAAGGAGCGCGGCGTTGACCCGCAGCCGCTGCGCAAGCGGATCGCCGACATCCTGGACCAGCTGGCCCGCGAGGACGCCGACACTGAGCGGCTGCTGGGCGGCTCGGGACGGCAGCAGAGCCGGGGCAAGGCCCCGGTGCCGGGGCTGTCGTCACGGGCCAGGGCGGCCACCGGCCGCGCGGGCGAGCCGGGCGCGCCGGCCAGGGAGGACCTGATCTCGCTGATCGAGGAGCTGACCGAGCAGATGCACACCGCGGCCGCGGAGCTTCAGTTCGAGGTCGCGGCCCGGATCCGGGACGAGATCCGCGAGCTCAAGCAGGAGCTCCGGGGGATGCAGGCCGCGGGCGTGTAGCGGACCCGGCGGCTGGCGGGGTCACGCGGGCCGGGGTCACGCGGGCCGGGGTCACGCGGGGCGGAAGGCGATGTCCGGCTGGCGGGAGGGCCGGGTGTGATCCGGGCCTGTCTCGTGGCCCGGCGGCAGGCCGGCGGGCCCGGTCAGCTCAAGCTCGCGG
>JBOHCO010001147.1:0-2603 GCA_050698895.1 Streptosporangiaceae bacterium | reverse complement strand
TAGCCCAGGTCGTGCCCGCTGGCGTTGCCGAGCGCGATGTCGGCCCGGTTGGCCGCGTCGGCCTGCTCCACCAGTCCCTGGTAGTTCACCAGCTGCCCGCTGACGGTCTGGAGCTGCTGGCTGGCGGTGCCCGACGGGGCTAATGCGGCCAGCCGCTCGAGGTCCTGGCCGGCGGTCGTGATGTCGTTCTGGTACTGCTGGCCCGGCCCGGTCAGCTGGGCCTCGCCCGACCGGAAGCTCTGCCAGGCGGCCCGGTCGGCGTCGGAGAGCATCGCGCGGGCCTCGGTGGCGTCGGTGAACGCCGGGGCGTCCTGGTCGCGCACCGCGGCGGCGGTGCCGTGCAGCCCCTGGACCACGATCGTGGCGATGAGCCAGAGCAGCACCGTGGCGGCCAGGATCAGCAGCAGGAAGCGGCGCAGCTGGCCCGGCGTGCCGTCCCGCAGCCACGCGCCGGTGACCGTCGCCCCAGGCCCGGGCGCCCTGGGCCCGGCTGCCGTCGCGGGCGGGCTGGCCGCTCCCGGCGGCGCCACCCCTGCTGCGGGCACTGACGTTCCCTTCGGCCGTTCCGGGACGGTGACCCGGTGGACATAAACCCTATAACGGGCTAGCCGGAGGCGCTCCCCCGCTCGCCGGCGCCAGCCGGCCGGCGGGGCATGAGCACGGCCAGCGCCAGGCCGATCGCCGCCAGCACCGCCAGCACCCCCGCGGCCACCCCGAACGGCTGCCCGGCGGGCAGCTTGGCCGCGACCAGTACCGAGCCGACCAGCGCGGTGCCCAGCGACGATCCCAGGTTGGAGACGCTGCGCGACAGGCCCGAGATGTCGCCCTGATCGGAGTCGGGGAAGCTGGACTGCACGACGTTCACCGACGAGGTCAGCATGGTCCCGGCGCCCAGGCCGAACAGCAGCTCGCCGGGCACGTAGCTGAGCACGCTGGAGTCCTTCCTGACCAGCGCGAGCAGCAGGATCATCCCGGCCAGCGTGACCAGGAACCCGGCGATGATCAGCCAGCGCTGCGGATGCCGCCGCGCGAACCGGCCGGCCGCCGCCGAGGCGACCAGGATCCCGACCGTGGCCGGGGTGAGCATCAGCCCGGTCTGGATGGCGTCGAAGTGCCGGACCTCCTGGAGGTAGACCGACACGATGAAGAACGTGCCCTGGAGGATCAGCCACTGGATCAGCTGGGTGCCCATGCCCAGGTTGGCTATCCGGTTGCGCAGCAGCCGCAGCCGCAGCAGCGGGTCCTGGCCCGCGCGCTCACGGGACCGGAGGTGCAGGATGAACCACAGCAGGAACAGCGCGCCGATCCCGACCGCCGGCCACACCGGGGACAGTCCGCCCTTCGGCAGCACCACCGTGCCGGCGATCTTGAAGTCCTTGCGCGAGGCCAGGAACCCGTAGGTCCGCGACTCCAGCAGGCCCAGCACGACGAAGAACAGCCCGGCCGCGGACAGGATCGCGCCCTCCAGGTCAAACCGCGGCGCCGGCCCCGTGCGAGGCGGGTCGGTGATCCGCCGGGCCATGACGATGATCCAGGCCACGATCAGCACCTGCAGCCCGAACGAGGCCCGCCAGCTCACCGCGCTGGTCACCACCCCGCCGATCAGCGGGCCCGCCGCCGCGCCCAGCCCGCCCGCGCCGCTGACCACCCCGAAGTACCTGGCCCGCGACTTGATGTCCGGGAAGGCCACCGTGACCAGGATGTAGATGGGCGGGATCATCAGCGCCGAGCCGATCCCCTCCAGCACCGAGTAGCCGAAGATGAGCAGGCCCAGCCCGCTGGCCAGCAGGGCCAGCAGCGCCCCGGCCCCGTACACGATCAGGCCGGCGATGAAGCAGCGCTTGCGGCCCCAGATGTCGGTCAGCTTGCTGCCCGGGATCATCAGCGACGCCATGACCAGCGTGAACAGCGTGATCGCGGTCTGTACGCCGATGACCGTGGTGCCGATGTCCTTGGCGATGGCGCTGATGGCCACGTTCATGTTGGTCGCCGCGTAGCTGGCCACGAACTGAGCCAGCGCCAGCGGCAGGATCATGGCGCGGGCCGGCGCCGCGGTCCGGGCCGCCGTCGTGCCGGTCACCGGATCACTGACGAGCCGGTCATGGGGCCAGGCTGCCTGCGGGCCCGGCATCCGGCGTCATCCCGGGCGGGTGATTGCCCGCGAGCGGAGCCGCTTCTTGCTGTTATCACCCCGGAGGGCGGCAGCCCAGTGCGGCCCGGCGCTCGGAGCGGGCCCGCAGGCTACCGCTCCAGGGCCAGGCGGCCGGCCAGGGCGATCATGATGGTGCCGGAGCCGGCGTCGAGAGCCTGGCGGGCCCGGCGCCGGCGGGACAGCCAGCCGCCGAGCCTCCCGGCGGCCACGCCCACCGCCCCGTCGACGAGGACCTCGAACGCGACGAAGATCGCGCCGAGCACGGCGAACTGGGCGGGCACGTGGCCGAGGCCGCGGTCCACGAACTGGGGCAGGAAGGCCACGGCGAAGGTGACCATCTTGGGGTTCGCCAGGTTGGTGACCAGGCCGCGCAGGTAGGCGTAGCG
This sequence comes from Streptosporangiaceae bacterium, assembly GCA_050698895.1. Lineage (GTDB taxonomy): Bacteria > Actinomycetota > Actinomycetes > Streptosporangiales > Streptosporangiaceae > DASUBV01. The sequence goes on along the minus strand of JBOHCO010001147.1, from coordinate 65 downwards.
GCCGCTGACCCGGCGGCCGCCGCTGACGCCGCCGGCGGAGCCCTCACCGTCGGCCGGGCCGGCGG
>JBOHCO010001146.1:0-1130 GCA_050698895.1 Streptosporangiaceae bacterium | reverse complement strand
GCAGAGCTGGGGTCGAAGCGCCACTCGAGCACGTTGCGCTCGACGATCATCGCGCCGGGGATCTCGCCCTCGGCCGCGCGCTGGGCCTGGGGCCGGATGTCGGCCAGCACCGCGCCGTGCGCGGCCTCCCGGTGCGCCTGCTCCGGGCCGACGCGGACCAGGCGCGCCCTGGCCCCGGCGAGCATCTGGTCGATGGTCATCGCCGGGCTGGTCATCGCTGGGCTGGTCATCGCTGGGCTGGTCATGTCGGCTTCCATCCTCACGGGGACTCCTACGTTAGCGAGGGCGATCTCTGCCCGGCGTCGTTCTGGGTAGCGGGCGGCCCAGGTCTGAGCCCGACGACAAGCCCGGGGGGCACTCGACCCGCACGACCGTCCTCATCGCCGGCGCCGCCAGCCTGTTCGTCGCCGCGGTGAAGGTCGTGGCGCAGCGCGGCTGCCGGTGACCTCTCACGTGTTCATCGATCCCGCCGATACCGCCAGCGGGAGCCGGGGCCCGCCGCTGCCCGAGCCCGGCCAGGCGGCCCGCTAGCTACCAGTCCGCCCGGGCCGTCTCGGTGGCGGCCAGGGCCAGCCCCGAGGCGGTCATCTCGTAGCGGCGCATCAGCGACAGGGGCGGCGAGTAGGCGTGCACGCTGACCGCGGGCCGGCCGCCGGAGTTGCGGACATCGTGCAGGTAGGCAGGGCCGAACGAGCGCCGGATCCCGGCCTTGATGACGCGGCTGGCGATCGCGGTGTCCCCCGCCCTGGCCGTGCTCTCCAGCAACTCGCCCTCGGCCACCGCGAACGCGCCGCAGGCCTCGCCGTGGTCGTGGAAGCCGGTCTGCTGGCCCGGCAGCCAGGACAGCAGCCACACCTCGTAGCTCGCGGCCTCCTCCAGGCGGCAGTACCAGCGGTGGCCAGCCGAGAACCGGACCAGGTGACCCCACTGGCCGGGAACGGCGGCGACCGAACCGGCGATCGCGCCCAGGCCGGCCGGGCTGATCGGGCTGATCGGGCTGATCGGGCCAGGGGCCGGACGGGCGGCAGGTACCTGGCGCAGCGCGGTCTTCATCCTATATTTCCCATCTTCTTGATCGGAATTAAGGCAGCAACCTAGCACGCCCGGAGCCCGTCCCGGTAGGAGGCCGG
>JBOHCO010001145.1:0-10559 GCA_050698895.1 Streptosporangiaceae bacterium | reverse complement strand
CGCCGGCGGCAGGCAGCCCCCGCGGCGCGGCCAGCCAGGCCAGCCCGGACGGCGCTGACTCCAACAGCGCTGGCTCCAACGGTGGTGGCCGGAACGCCACCGCCGGGGCCAGGGAGGCCGCCCCGGCCCCGCCCGTGGCGGGCAACGGTGCCCCGGCAGCCGCTGGCGCCCCGGCGGCTCAAGCCGCCAACGCTCAATCCGGCAGCTCCAGCGGCCCGGCCGGCTCCAGCGGCCCGGCTAGCTCCTGGGCGCCGGATCAGCCGCCGCCGTCGTGGGATGACCCGTCGGAGGGCTGGGACGACGGGCCGGAGGACGAAGACGAGAGCTACAGCGTGCCGGGACCGGCGGTCTCGGGCGACCTCGGGCCAGGCCAGGCGGGCCTGCCCGGCGCCCGGTCCGGCCCGGGCCAGGACCGGGGCACCGCGCGGCCGAGCGGCATCGACCTGATCGCCCGCGCACTGGGCGGGCGACTCGTCGAGGGGCTCGACGGCAGCGGCGATCCGCTGGCCTGATCCACGCCGGCCGGCCCGCCGAGACCAGCCGTCCCTCAGCCCGGCCCCGACACCGGGGCCGCCCGGATGCCGGAGCGGCACCCAGGCCGTAGGCTCGGAAACGACAGGGAACGCGCCACCTGGGCCAGCGGCGCGGTCCGCAGCTAAGCGGTCACCCCCGCGAACCGAGGGTGCCAGTACGGTTTTGGGGGCATCGTGGAGCCAGGCGGACAGCTGGACATGCAGCAACTGCTCGCAGCCGCGGCGGAGATGCAGAACCAGCTCATGAACGCGCAGCAGGAACTGGCCGACGCGACGGTCGAGGGCTCGGCCGGCGGCGGCCTGGTCAAGGCGGTCGTCAGCGGCCAGGGCGAGCTGCTGGACATCACCATCGCGCCGGAGGCCATCGACCCGTCTGATCCGGCCGAGACGGCGCAGACGGTGGCCGATCTGGTCCTGGCCGCGATCCGGGACGCCTCGCACGGGGCCGCGGACCTCCAGCAGGAGGCCATGGGGCCGCTGGCGGGCGGATTCGGCGGCGAGGGCGGCGGCGGCCTGCCGGGCATTCCCGGCCTGCCGGGCCTGCCGGGAGCGCCCGGAAGCCAGGGACCGGGCACGCTGCCGGGCAGCGCGCTGCCCGGCGAGCAGTAGATCGGCACGCTGGTGTACGAAGGCGTCGTTCAGGACCTCATCGACGAGCTGGGCATGCTGCCGGGTGTCGGGCCCAAGGGAGCCCAGCGCATCGCGTTCCACTTGCTGGCCGCCGACCCGACCGACGTGCGCCGGCTCTCGTCGGTGCTGCTCGAGGTGATCGAGCGGGTCAAGTTCTGCCGAACCTGCGGCAACGTGGCCGAACAGGACGAGTGCCGGATCTGCCGGGACGAGCGGCGCGACCTCTCGCTGCTGTGCGTAGTCGAGGAACCTAAGGACGTCGCGGCGATTGAGAAGATTCGCGAGTTCCGTGGTCGCTACCATGTCCTCGGCGGCGCGATCAGCCCCATCGACGGAGTCGGCCCTGATGACCTGCGCATCAAGGAACTGATGACCAGGCTCGCCGACGGCACTGTCACCGAGCTGATCCTAGCGACCGACCCCAATCTGGAGGGCGAGGCCACCGCGGCCTACCTGGCGCGGCTCATCAAGCCCATGGGGATCCGGGTGACCAGGCCGGCCAGCGGACTGCCGGTTGGCGGAGAACTTGAGTACGCCGATGAGGTGACTCTCGGGCGTGCCTTTGAGGGACGGAGGCTGCTGGATGTCTGACGGCGAGGAGTGGCGGCCGCTCGCCGACCGAATCGCGCAGCACGCCAGGGACAACCTCGACGCGGTGGCGGCCCTGGCCCGCGGCGAGGCCGGGGACGAGACCGTGCCGCTGCTCCTGCTCGAGGTGGCCCAGGTCATGCTGGCGGGCGCCCAGCTCGGCGCGAGCGAGGACGTGATCGCGGTCGGCAACCGGGAGCCGGACGTCGGGGCCGACCCCGACCTGGACGCGCTGCGCACCGGGCTGGCCGCGCGGCTGCCCAGCGACGACTACGCCGAGATCTTCGACCCGTACTCGACCGACACTCGGGCGACCAGGTTCCGGCTGTCCGACGACCTGGCCGCGGTGGCGGCTGACCTGATCCACGGGCTCAAGCACTACGAGGCCGGCCGGGCCGCCGAGGCGCTGTGGTGGTGGCAGTTTTCCTACGTGAACCACTGGGGCACGCACGGCGGAGCGGCGCTGCGCGCGCTGCACTCGGTGGTGGCCCACGCACGCCTGGACGTGACCGAGGGCGAGGCGGCCGCCAGCTAGGCCGGACCCGGGCCGCAGCCAGGTGTCAAGCTAGCTGGTCGCATCCCCGGGTAGACTCGTCCTGCCCGTCGTCAGCGCAGCTTTTGTCAGGACCCAGAGTCGGACCCGGGAGGTGGAGAGCCCGCCGTGGCCCTCGTCGTCCAGAAGTACGGTGGATCCTCGGTCGCGGACGCGGACGGGATCAAGCGTGTCGCCCAGCGCATCGCGGCGACCCGCAAAGCGGGTCATTCCGTGGTGGTCGCGGTGTCGGCGATGGGGGACACCACCGACGACCTGTACGACCTGGCCAGCCAGGTCAGCCCGGTGCCGCCGGGCCGCGAGCTGGACATGCTGCTGACCGCCGGCGAGCGCATCTCGATGGCGCTGCTGGCCATGGCCATCGCCAACCTGGGCCTGGAGGCCCGGTCGTTCACCGGCTCGCAGGCGGGCGTCATCACCGACTCCACGCACGGCCGGGCCCGCATCATCGACGTCACTCCCGGCCGGATCCAGTCCGCCCTGGACGCGGGCGCGATCCCCATCGTGGCTGGCTTCCAGGGCGTCTCCCAGGACAGCAAGGACATCACCACGCTCGGCCGGGGCGGCACCGACACCACCGCCGTGGCGCTGGCCGCGGCGCTGCGGGCCGACGTGTGCGAGATCTACACCGACGTGGACGGCGTGTTCACCGCCGACCCGCGGATCGTGCCCACCGCCCGGCGGCTGCCCCGCATCGCCTACGAGGACATGCTGGAGATGGCCGCCTGCGGCTCGAAGGTGCTGATGGTGCGCTGCGTCGAGTACGCCCGCCGGTACGGCATCCCGATCCACGTCCGGTCCTCGTTCAGCAACCGGGAAGGCACCTGGGTCACCACGGCGGTGGCATCCCAAGAATCGGAGGAAACGCCGATGGAGCAGGCCATCATTTCCGGCGTGGCGCACGACACGAAGGAGGCGAAGATCACGGTCGTCGGCGTGCCCGACAAGGTCGGCGAGGCGGCCCGGATCTTCCGTGCGGTGGCCGACGCCTCGATCAACATCGACATGATCGTGCAGAACATCTCGGCGGCCGCGACCGGCCGGACCGACATCTCGTTCACGCTGCCGCGCGACGACGGCCAGGCGGCCATGACCGCGCTGAACGCGCTCCGCGGTGAGATCGGCTTCGACTCCCTGCTCTACGACGACCGGATCGGCAAGATCTCCCTGGTCGGCGCGGGGATGCGGTCCAACCCCGGAGTGAGCGCCACGTTCTTCGGCGCGCTGGCCGAGGCGGGCGTCAACATCGAGATGATCTCTACCTCGGAGATCCGGATCTCGGTGGTCGTGGACGAGAACGACGTCAGCGTCGCGGTGAACGCCACCCACGACGCATTCGAGCTCGGTGACGGCAGCGAGCAGGCCATCGTGTACGGAGGGTCCGGCCGATGAACGCGCAGCGTAGCCCAGGGGGGGCGACCCCCCTATCCCCCCCGCGCCGCCTGCCGGTGGCAGGGCGGTCGTACCGCCCGGTACTGGCCATCGTCGGCGCCACCGGCGCGGTTGGCACCGTGATGCGGGACATCGTCTCCACCAGGGACGACGTGTGGGGCGAGGTCCGCCTGATCGCCTCGGCCCGGTCGGCCGGGCGCACGCTGCGGGTCCGCGGCGAGGACGTGGTGGTCCAGGAGCTCAGCGCCGACGCGTTCGACGGCGTGGACCTGGCCATGTTCGACGTCCCCGACGAGGTGTCCGCGGACTGGGCGCCGGTGGCCGCCTCCCGCGGCGTCGTGGTGATCGACAAGTCCGGCGCGTTCCGGATGGACCCCGAGGTCCCGCTGGTGGTGCCCGAGGTCAACCCCGAGGCGGCCGGCAACCGGCCGCGCGGCATCATCGCGGTGCCCAACTGCACCACCCTGGCGGCGATCGTGGTGCTCGGCGCGCTGCACCGGGCCTACGGCCTGCGCGAGCTGATCGCCGCCAGCTACCAGGCCGCCTCCGGGTCCGGCAAGGCCGGCATCGACGTGCTCTACGACCAGCTCAGCCAGGTCGGCGGCCAGCGCACGCTGGGCCAGCGGGCCGGCGACGTGCGTGGCGCGGTCAGTGACCTGGGCCCGTTCCCGGCCCCGCTGGCCATGAACGTGGTGCCCTGGGCCGGCTCGCTGCGCGACGAGGGCTGGTCGTCGGAGGAGCTCAAGATCCGCAATGAGACCCGGAAGATCCTCGGCCTGCCCGACCTGCGGGTCTCGGCCACCTGCGTGCGGGTGCCGGTGATGGTCGGCCACTCGCTGGCCCTGCACGCCGTCTTCGACACCGAGGTCACCCGGGCCGACGCGCAGCGAGTGCTCAGCGAGGCCCCCGGCGTGGTGCTGACCGACGACCCGGCCGCCGGGGAGTTCCCCACGCCGGCCGACATCGCGGGCACCGACCCGACCTGGGTCGGCCGGGTGCGGCAGAGCCAGGACGACCCCAGGGCGCTGGAGCTGTTCGTCTGCGGCGACAACCTGCGCAAGGGCGCCGCGCTGAACGCGGCCCAGATCGCCGAGCTGCTGGTGCCCGAGTTCGCGGCCCGGGCGGCCAGCGCGCCCGCGTCCTGACCGTCAGCCTTCGGGCACCAGGACAAAGTCGAAATTCACATCAAAAAACGGGCCCGGTACCTCGAACCGCTCGATGTCCGCGCCTTCGGAGTTCCGGGTGAACTCGACCACCAGCCCGTCGCGGACGCCCCAGGCCGCGTCGGAGTCCAGGTACTGGTCTCCGGCCACGAACAGGTGCGTGATCATCGGCCGGTAGCCCGGCGCGGTCACCTGGGCGTGGATGTGCGCCGGCCGCATGGGATGACGGTTCATCGCCCGCAGCAGTTCGCCCCCCGTGCCGTCGACCGGCACCGGGTAGCTGGACGGCCTGACCGTGCGCACCCAGTAGTGGCCGTCGGCGTCGGCGGTGAGCAGCCCCCGCAGGTTGCCGGTGTCCTGCGCGTCATCCTGGACGTCGTAGAAGCCTCGGTCGTCGGACTGCCAGACGTCGATCTGCGCGCCGGGCACCGGCCCGCCTTCGCAGTCCCGCACCTGGCCGTGCAGCACCGTCCAGTCGCCCCGGTCCCACTCCGCGCCGGCGGCGATGATCGCGCCCAGCTCGCGCGGCGGGGCCGGGGTGTGGAACGGACCCTCCACGGTGGTCGGCGTCATCGAGTCCGGCCCGGTGTTGCTGAGCGCGTCCACCAGCGCCGACAGCCCGGTCACGTCGGACAGCAGGATGAACTCGTGCCGCTCCGGGGTGCAGAAGTCGCCGGTCCGGGCCAGGAAGTCCAGCCCGTAGCGCCATTCCTGCGGCGTGGGCCGGGTCTCGCGCACGAACGCGTGCAGGTGCCTGATCAGCGCGCTCAGCAGCTCGTTGATCCGGGCGCTGTCGCCCTGGACCTGTCCGAGCACCGCCTCGGTCAGCCGCTCGGTGTCGCCGGGCTGTGCTGGCCCGCGGGGATCGCCCCCTGGAGCCCCCGGGTCCGTCTTGAGGTCCGACATGCCAGATCCTTCCGCGCGGGCCGGGCACGCCGCAGTGGTGCCCGGTGCCAGGCTAGCCCGGCCGGTCAGGCGTCGGCGGGCCTGGCCTTGGGCAGCGGCTGGTCCGGCTCGATCACGATCCCGGCGTCGCCCAGCACGCCCGCCATCGCCGCCCAGATCAGCGTGGTCAGGTACTCGACCACGTGCGCGCGGCTCATCGAGCGGCGGTTCATCCACCACTCGCCGGTGCTCTGCACCAGCCCGGTCAGCCCGTACCCCCAGGGCTCGGCCGCCCCGGAGTCCAGGCCGTAGGCCCGCAGGTAGTCGCCGATCACCGCGGACAGGCTGGCGGCGATGAACTCCTTGTTGCGGTGCACCGGGTCGGCGTCCGGGCCGCAGTAGGCGTCGGTCTGCCGGGCCAGCAGCCAGTACAGGTTCGGGTACTCGTCGATGACCGCGAAGTAGGCGCCCACCGCGTCCCTGATCCGGGCCAGCGCCGGGCCGTCCGAGCCGATGGCCGGCAGCAGCCGGTCCAGCAGCATGGCCGAGCTGAACTCGCCCAGCGCCTCGACCAGGGCCGCCTTGTCGGCGAAGTAGCGGTACAGCACCGGCTTGGTTACCCCGGCCTCGGCCGCCACCGCGTCCATCGGCAGTTCGGGGCCCTGGGCCGCGAGCACGCGCAGCGCCGCGGCCACGAACTCCTGGCGGCGCTGGGCCCGGTGCGCGCTCCACCGGTCCCGGCGCGCGTCCCGTATATCGCGCGTCTCGGCTCCCCGCTTGACAGTGCCGTCCATTGCGCCCATCATGCTACCAGAAGTAACTGTTACTCGAAGTTATAGGAACTGAGTCCACCGTGCGGGCCGAGGAGGAGACATGCAGCAGGCCGAGCTGACACCAGAAGACACCCGGGGCCGCGAGCGCACCGCCGACCGGCTGCTGCGCTCCACGGCCGCGCGGTCCTACGACCCCGACCTCGACGTCGACTGGTCCGCTCCGCTGGTCGCCGGCAAGAGCTTCCTGCTTGAGCACCGCTGCTCACTGTACGGGACGCCGGAATGGCAGCGGCTAAGCCCGGAGCAGCGGCTGGCGCTGAACAAGCACGAGCTGGCCAGCGTGGCCGGCTTCGGCATCTGGCTGGAGTGCATCCTGCTGCGGCTGCTGGCCAAGGTCGCCTACCAGGGTGACCCGGCCAGCCGGCATGTGCAGTACGCGCTGGCCGAGATGGCCGAGGAGTGCCGCCACTCGACGATGTTCGCCCGGATGATCGAGTGGCTCGGCACCCCCGTCTACAGCCCGCCCGCCCACGTGCACCGCCTGGGCGCCATGCTGCCCGTGCTGGCCCGCGGCCCGGCCATGTGGGGCGCGATCCTGCTCGGCGAGGAGGTCACCGACCGGATCCAGCGCGAGATGGTCGGCGACGAGTCGGTCCAGCCGCTGGTGCGGATGGTGAACCGGATCCACATCCTGGAGGAGGCCCGGCACATCGGCTTCGCCCGCGCCGAGCTGGCCCGCACCGCCGCCGGCCTGTCCCGCGCCGAGCGCGCCTACCACCGAGCCCTGCTGGCCCGCGTCGCCTACATCGTGGGCCGGAGCCTGGTCAGCCCCGAGGTCTACCACTCCGTCGGCCTGGACCCGGCGGCCGGCCGCCGGGCCGCCCTGGCCAACCCGCATTTCCAGCAGACCCTGAGCTTCGGCGGCGAGAAGATCGTGGCGTTCCTGGGCGAGCATGGCCTGATCGGCGGCCCGGGCGTCGCCCTGTGGCGCAAGTCCCTCCTGATGCCCCGGTGACCCCAGTGAGCCCTGCTCGTGGCTGGGCGCGGACCGGCGCCGGGCCTGCTACGTCATGGTTGGCCCTCTGGTGACGCTGTAGCAGCACCAGAGGGTCAACCATGACGCTGGGCCACCCGCTCGGGGCAAGAGGGATTGGGGCGGGCGTGGTGATCAGGGCTGTTGTGGCTAGTGGGGACTGGCCGGCGCGGCCCCCGAGCACGTCAGATGCTCGAGCCGCCGTCGACGGAGACGATGCTGCCGGTCATGTAGGCCGCACCGGGGCTGAGCAGGAAGTCGACCACGGCCGCGATCTCGCCTAGCTCGCCCACCCGGCCCGCCGGAATGTGGCTAAGGATCTCCGCTCTGGTCGGGTCATCGGCCAGGTAGCCGGCCGTCATCCGGGTCGGGAAGTAGCCCGGGCACAGGGCGGTCACGCTGACCCCGCTGGCGCTCAGCTCCAGCGCGAACGACTTGGCCATCATGGCCACCGCGGCCTTGCTGGTGTTGTAGTCGAGGAAGTTCGGCTCCGGCCGCAGGCCGCTGACCGACGCGTTGAACACGATCGCGCCCGGCCGGGCCAGGTGGCGCAGGGCGGCCCGGGCGACCAGGTAGGCGCCGATCACGTTGACGTCCAGAACCCGCCGGAACTGGGCCAGATCGAGGTCGGCGGCCGGGAGTCCCTGGCCGTCGATGCCCGCGTTCACGAACACGCCGTCCAGCTCGCCCAGCTCGCCCGCGGCCCGGTCGAGCGCGCTGTCCACGGCGGCGGCGTCGGTCACGTCGCAGGCGCTGGCCCCGGCCAGCGTTAGCCGGCCAGCCACCCCGGCCACGGTGGCGTGGCTGGAGCCGAGGATCCACACCCGGTCGCCGGCCGCGCCCAGCCGCTCGGCGCAGGCCAGGCCGATCCCGCTGGTCCCGCCTGAGATGACGACGCGGCGCGGCCGCTGGCCCGCGCTCACTGAAGATCACCGCTCACCGAAGATCACCGCTCATCTCTGGTCCTCCCGCCGGCGCTGCGCTTCTGGCTGGCACCGTCGGGCCAGCACGACGATGTCATCCGCGTTCTCGCGCAGCTCGGCCAGCGTGCGCACGCCGCACAGCTGCATGGTGCGGTGGAGCTGGCCGGTCAGCAGCTCGAGGGCCCGGCTCACGCCCAGCTCGCCGCCCGCGGCCAGCCCGTACAGATAGGCCCGGGCGACCATGCACAGGTCGGCCCCGAAGGCCAGCGCGATCAGCGCGTCGGCGCCGTGCCGGATGCCCGAGTCGGCCACGATCGTGACGTCCGAACCGACGCGCTCGCGCACCGGGCGGATCAGCTCCACCGGGGCCACCGTCCGGTCGAGCTGGCGGCCGCCGTGGTTGGACAGGTGGATACCGTCGGCCCCGGCGGCCACGGCCCGCGCGGCGTCGTCGGGCGACAGCGGCCCCTTGACCAGTAGCTTCCCTGGCCACCTGGAGCGCAGCTCGGCCAGGTCGTCCCAGGTCAGGTCGGGATCGAACAGCTCGGACAGGTCGGCCAGCGTCGCCGGCCCGCCATCCACCGCGGCGGCGATGTTGACGAAGCGGGGGACCGGATGGGTGACCATGTCGGTCCAGTAGCGGAAGTGGACGCCGATATCGGCCAGCGTGGTGAGGGTCAGCGTGGGCGGGATCGTGAACCCGCTGCGGACATCCCGCAGCCGCTTGCCGGGCACCGCGGTGTCCAGGGTGACCTCCAGCGCGGGCAGGCCGGCGGCCGCCGCGCGCTCGACCATCGACCAGGTCAGGCCGCGGTCGCGCAGGATGTAGAGCTGGAACCACAGCGCGGGGTGCCCGGTGGCCGCGGCCGCGAAGTCCTCGATGGTGGTCGTGCCGACCGTGGACAGTACGTAGGGCACGCCGTGCCGGGCCGCGGCCCGCGCCACCGCCACCTCGCCCGCCGGGTTGACGATGCCGGTGTAGCCGGTGGGGGCCAGGCCGATGGGCGCGCTGAGGTCGACGCCCAGCACCCGGGTGGCCACGCTGACCGTGCCGACCTCCCGGAGCATCCGGGGGGTGAACCGGTACTGGCGGAACGCGGCCCGGTTGGCGGCCAGGCTCACCTCCTCGTCGGCCGCGCCGTCCACGTAGCCGAACACCGACCGCGGCAGCACCCGCCGGGCCGCGGCGCGCAGGTCGTCGATGCTGTGGCAGTGCGAGAGCCGGCGCCGGATCCGGTCCGGCTCGATCGGCGCCATCCGGATGATCTGGCGGATCTCGTCCAGATTCACGCTGGACTCACGGAATCAAGCAGGCGTGACACGGGGTCCTCTCCGTTGGCGGGCTCGCTGCCGGCCATGACCGTGCGGGCCAGGCCGAGATAGCGGACCGGGTCGGGGCGGGCGGGGGCCAGCAGGTTCGTGACCAGCAACGGGCAGCAGGCCAGCGCGGCGCGCACCGTGGCCCGCCAGTCCGGCGGCAGCTCGCCGCGGCCGGCCAGCTCGCGCAGCAGCGGCGCCCACACCAGGCCGGCCACCGAGCGGGCGATCTCCTGCCGCAGCGGCGGCAGGCCCGCGTCGTCGCTGACCTCGATCACCTCGTCCCCGATGCTGACCTCGACGCCGATCCGCCCGGCCGCCTCCCTGGGATGGTAGAGCCAGAACGGGTGCGCGAACACGTTGTGGAACGTGGCTTTGACCGGCGCCAGCAGCGCGGGGAGGTCGGAGCCGGCGAACGCCGGGTCGAACAGCCGCAGCTCGGCACCGCCGGGCCGGTCCAGCACCCACACGTTGCCCTGGTGGTCATCGCCGTGCGCGGTCACCACCGGACCGGTGCCCAGCACGGCCGGGTCGAGCCGCCGGGCTGCGTCGGCCGCGATCTCGCTCAGCGTCCGGGCGTACTCGACCCCGTTGATCACGAAGCGGCGGTCGGCCAGGCCGGCGTAGCAGGCCCCGCCGAGCTGGGCCGACACCCGGCGGGCCGCGCCGACCAGCAGGTCGGCGATGAGCGGCACGTCGGGGCCGCCGTGCAGCAGGTAGCTCACGCCGATGGCGCCGCAGCAGCCGCCGACGCTGAACACCGGCGCGG
>JBOHCO010001144.1:0-3352 GCA_050698895.1 Streptosporangiaceae bacterium | reverse complement strand
CCCCTCAGTGTTCCGCCGCTCCGCGGTCCCCGACCAGCCGGACGTGGCCACACCGGACGTGACGATGGCCGTCGAGCCAGCGAATGGCGCGCCCGCGGTCAGCTCCGTCAGCGCGGTCAGCGGGGCGGCGGAAGGATCGTCCTCGGCCGGAGCCCCGCCCGTCCCCGGGGCCCCGGCCTCGGGGTCAGCCTGACCGCACCTCGGCGGTCAGCCGCAGGTCGCGGGCCGAGCGGCCCACGCGGACCTGGAACCGGCCCGCGGGCCAGACCCAGCCGCCAGCCCACTCGTCCCAGCGGGCGAACGACCGGGCGGGCAGCCGCAGCCGCAGCCGGGCCGTCTCGCCCGGCTCGGCAACCGCCGTCCCGAAGGCGCCCAGCGCCAGGGCCGGCCTCCCCGGGTCGCCCGGCGGCGGCGCCACGTAGGCCTGGACCACCTCCCGGCCGGTCCGGGACCCGGTGTTGCGGATGGTGACCACCACGTCCAGGTCCTGGCCCGCGGCCACCCGCTCCGGGCCCTCGATCGACTCGTAGGCCCAGGTGGTGTAGCCCAGGCCGTGCCCGAACGGGTAACGGGGCTCAATGCCGCGGGCGTCGTAGCCGCGGTAGCCGACCAGCAGGCCCTCGGCGTAGGGCAGCACGTCGTCGCCGTCCGGCGCCGCGTGCAGCACCGGGCAGTCGGCCTCGGCCGCGGGCAGCGTGACCGGCAGCCGCCCGCCCGGCTCGGCCGCGCCGAGCAGCACGTCGGCCAGGACCTCGCCCATGGCCTGGCCGGGCAGCCAGGCGTAGATGATGGCCTGCACGTCCTGCGCCCAGGGCATCAGCACCGGCATGCCGGCGTTGACCACCACGATGGTCCGCCGGTTCACCGCCGCCACCCGGCGGATGAGCTCGTCCTGGTCGCCGGGCAGGGCCAGGGTGGCCCGGTCGAAGCCCTCGCTCTCGGTCAGCTCGGCCGAGCCGACCACGACCACCGCGGCATCGGACTGCGCGGCCGCGGCGGTGGCCTCGGCCAGCAGTTCCCGTGCGTCGCTGGCCGGGATGATGCCCAGCCGGACCCCCAGCGGCCCGGCCCCGTCCGCCGCGGGCACGAACTCCAGCCGGAGCTCGGCCTCCTGGCCGGCCTCGAAGCCGGCCAGGGTCCTGGCCTGGCCGGGCCGGGTGATCGCCTCGACCGGGTCCTCGGGCACCCGGGTGGTCTCGTCGATGACGACCTTGTCGTCCAGCCACAGGGTCAGCCCGCCGATGCCGGACACGCCCAGCAGGTACGGCCCGGACCGGGCGGCCCGGAACACGGTGCGCAGCACGATCCGGCCGCTGCGGCCCCAGCCGACTTCGGCCGGGACCGAGTCCTCCCACCAGGTCAGGGTGGCCGACGTGCGGTGCTCGGCGCGGATCTGCTGGCCCGCCGCGGACAGGAACTCCAGCCGCAGGCCGGGCTGGCCGGACACCGGGTCGGTCAGGCGGTCGGCCGGGGGATCGGGCACGGCCTCCCAGGTCTCGCAGCCGGTCACCGCGTCCACCCGGGCCCGGCCGGCCAGCGCGGCGGTGATCGCGTCGGCGGGCACCGAGACGCTGGACGGCATCACGCCCGCGCTGCCGCCGCCCTGGATGGTCGGCCAGAAGGCGTTGGGCCCGGTCACCGTGACGCTGGACAGGGACGCGGGATCCAGCGGCAGGGCGCCGGCCTCGTTGCGCAGCATCACGAACGAGGCCGCGGTGGCCCGGCGCAGCAAATCCGGGCTGATCATGGCCGCGCCGTTCACCAGCCCACCGTCGGCCAGGGCGGCGGGGCCGGGCGGGCCGGCGAGGTTGTTCGAGAGGAAATCAGGGTCGAGCGCCCCGATCCGGCGCGCGAGCCGGACCAGCCGCAGGACCTTGTCGTCGATGACCTCCTCGCTGACCGTGCCGTCCTCGACGGCCTTGACCAGCGCCTCGGCCCACGGCCCGGACGGGCCGGGCATGGACTCATCGAGCCCGCCCAGCGCGGTGGCCGCGGTGCTGCGGGCCGCGTGCCAGTCCGAGACGACCACGCCGTCGAAGCCCCACTCGTCCTTGAGCACGTCGCGCAGCAGGGCCGGGTTCTCGGTCATGCTCGCGCCGTTGACCCGGTTGTAGGCCGCCATGACCAGCATGGTCCCGGCCTCGGTGACGCAGGCCTCGAACGGCGCCAGGTACAGCTCGCGGAGCACCGGCCCGGCGACGCGCGCGTCGTAGGCCCAGCGCCGGGTCTCGCTGTCGTTGGCCACGAAGTGCTTGGGGGTGGCCGCGACGCCCGCGCTCTGCAGGCCCTGCACGTAGGCCACGGCCAGCCGGGCGGTCAGCACCGGGTCCTCGGCGAAGAACTCGAAGCCGCGCCCGCCCAGCGGGGTGCGCATGAGGTTGATGGTGGGCCCGAGCAGCACGTCGACGGCCTTGCCGCGGGCCTCGCGGCCCAGGGCGGCAGCCAGCTCCCGGACCAGTCCGGGGTCCCACGTGGCACCGAGGGCGGACGGGCACGGCAGGCTGGTCGACGGCGTGCGCTCGTCCTTGGTCCGGCCGCGCACGCCGGACGGGCCGTCGGAGGTGACGATCGGGCGCAGGCCGATCTCGGGGCAGCCGGGGATCCGCCAGCTGTCGGCCCCGGTGAGCAGGGCGACCTTCTGGCTCAGGGACAGCCGGGCCAGCAGCGCCCGGTCAGCGTCGGGGGCCAGCCCCGCCCGGCCTGAACGGCCGGGCGGGGCGGCGCTTGAGCTCAGCACAGTTCCCGCGTCTCAGGAGACCGGCTTGAGCTGGGTGATCGTGTACAGCATCTCGGGGATGTTGGGCCCCGGATCCATGTACGGGTTGCTGGTCGAGGGCCAGCCGGTGTAATCGCGGGTGGAGAACTCGGCCCAGGACGCGCCCAGCAGCAGCGGCACCACCGGGACCTGGGTCGACATGATGTTCTCCAGCTTGGTCAGGGCGGCGTTCTGCACGCTGGCCGAGCCGGAGCTGGCGTACTGGGCCAGCGCGGCCTGGGCCGGCGCGTAGTTGAACCGGCCGTAGTCAGCCGAGGCCGTCTTGCCGATCGGCGCCGACAGCGAGTAGTTCATCCAGTTGTTGAAGAAGAAGTACGGGCTGGTGCCCTGGGCGCCCCAGTGGATGGCCGCCGTGAAGTTGCCGGAGTTGAGGTTGGCCGTCCACACGTTCGGCCCGTTCGGGCCGCCCTCGCCCTCGACCTTGGTGTCGAAGCCCAGCGCGTTGAGCTGCTTCACGATGAGCTGCGAGTCCTCGTAGTAGTCGCTGTAGCTGACCGGGTCCATGATCGAGAAGGTGATCTTCTGCCCGTTCTTGGCCCACTTGCCGCCGACCTTCTTCCAGCCGTCGGCGGTCAG
>JBOHCO010001143.1:0-3629 GCA_050698895.1 Streptosporangiaceae bacterium | reverse complement strand
CCGGGTATCACGACGCGGTTTACCAGCGCACGCTGCGCTACCTGCCGGGGCTGACCGACCAGGACCTGGACCGGGTCGTGGACACCAGCTGGGACCCGCCCGTCACCCTGGGCGTGCGGCTGATCAGTGTGATCTCCGACGACCTCCAGCACGTGGGCCAGGCGCAGTTCCTCAGAGGCCTGCTGACTGTCCGGTGACCTGCCCGGCCGGGTCGGCCCGCGGCACCTCGCGGGCCCGCTCGCGGCCGTTCAGCAGCACCAGCGTGATCACCCCGGCCAGGAAGACCAGGATGGCCGACAGGAACAGCGCGGCCCGCAGCCCGGAGTAGAAGGCCCCGTAGGCGGCCGCGATCACCTGCTGGATCAGTGAGGCATGCCCGGCCCCCTCGGCACCGCCGGCGCCCTTGCTGTTTCCGCTAGAGGGCACGTAGCCGGTCTCCAGGGCCTTGATCACGATGGCCTGGAAGTTGGCCGGGATGCCCAGGTGGTTGAGCCGGCCGATGAGGCTGGAGTGCAGCTGGGAGTTCACCAGCGCACCCAGGATGGCCACCCCGGTCACGGCCCCGATCTCCCGGCTGGTGTTGGTCGCCGACGCCGCCATGCCCGACCGCTCCGGCGGCACCGCCGACAGCGCCGATGAGGTGATCGGCACCACCGTGGTGCCGATGCCGATGCCGGTGAGCGCGAGCGACAGGGCCAGCGGGGCGTAGCTCGGGTTCTGGCTCAGGCTGAACGTGGTCAGCAGCAGGCCGGCGCTGAACAGCATGCAGCCCGCGAAGATCGACCACTTGGGCCCGACCGCCGCCGTCCAGCGGCCGGCCACCAGGGAGGCCGCGATCATGAGCGTGGTCATGGGCAGGAAGGCCAGCGCGATCTGGTAGCCGGTGTAGCCGACGACCTCCTGGAGGTACAGCGCGGTGAAGAAGAACACGGCGAACGTCGCGAAGTAGGCGCAGAACGCCACCATGTTCGCGGCCACGAACTCGGGCACGCGCAGGAACCGCAGGTCCAGCAGCGGGTGCGCGGCCCGGCTCTCGCGCCAGAAGAACGCGGCCGCGGCCAGGGCGCTGACGCACAGCAGCAGGATGACCGTGGGCGCGCCGAAGCCCAGCGTCTCGCCGTTGATGATCGCGAACGTGAAGGCGGTCAGCGCGGCGACGCCGATGAGCGCCCCGGCCGTGTCCACCCGGTGCGCGTCCGGGTCGGCGCTCTCCGGCAGCACGAGCAGGCCGGCCGCCAGCGCGGCCAGCCCGAAGGCCAGGTTGAACCAGAAGATGCCGCGCCAGCTCCAGACCCCGACCAGCGCGCCGCCGATGACCGGCCCGGCCGCCAGGGCCAGGCCGGACACCGCTGACCACACCCCCAGCGCCCGGGTCCTGACCCGCTCGTCGGTGTAGAGCTGGCGCAGCATCGACAGGGTGCCGGGCTCGCTGGCCGCCGCGCCCAGGCCCATGACCGCCCGCCCGGCGATCAGCACCCCGGCGTTGGGGGCCACCGCGCACATCACCGAGCCGGCGCAGAACACCCCCACGCCGGACAGCATCACGATCTTGCGGCCGAACTCGTCCCCGATCATGCCGCAGGCCAGCATGGTGCCGGCGAACGTCAGAGCGTAGGCGCTGACGACCCACTGAAGCGCCGTGACCCCGGCGTGCAGGTCGGCCTGGACGCTGCCCAGGGCGACGCTGACGACCGTGTTATCGAGGAAGGTCAGGAACAGGATCGTGCACAGGACAGCCAGCGCCAGCGGGCGGCCGCCGTGCCGGGCAGCCGGTGCGGGCCCGCCGTCCGGCGGGCTGCCCGGCGTGGTCACACGCTAGCCCGCAGCCTGGCAGGCGCTCGGGAGGCCAGAGGTCTTCCCGCCGGCTTCCAGGGCCAGCAGGCCGCAGAAGCTGGCCACGCCGACCTTCCAGGTGCCGCCCTGCTTGACCGCGACCCCGGTCTTGCCGGACAGCGCGGGCTGGCCGCCGACCAGGATGTCGTAGGTGACCTTGGCCTGGGCCGGCGTGGTCACGGTGACCTTGGTGACCTTGGCGCTGGCCGAGCCGGCCAGGCCCGAGCCGGCCTGCGACTTGATGACCGTGGCGAACGCCGAGCCGTCCTGAAGCAGGGCGATCCGCTTGCTGGTCGGCGTCTTGGCGTTGAAGAAGGCGACCCAGTTAGCCGCGATCGTCTTTTCCGCGGCCGAATTCCCCGACGTTGGGGCCGAGGTAGACGTGCTGGCCGGAGCGGACGTGCTGGCCGGAGGCGAGGAACTCGATGGCGTGCTCGCGCCCGTACTACTGCTGCTCCCGCAGGCGGCCACGCCCATACTGAGCGCGCACGCCAGGATGATCAGGAGTGACCTATTAGTTCTCATCGCGAGTAATCTCCAACTCCTCACCGATCGCGGTGCTCACGGCTGAAGTTGATACTCAGCTTATCCCCAGCCAATGGCCGGAGCGAGCGACGAAATGACACCCGAGTCAGCCCAGCGCGATGATGTGCGGCGTTGCCGCGCGGGCCAGCGCCTGCGCGGCGGCCATGGTCGGGGCCCGGTACTCGGCCACCGGGTCGCCGCCGCCGCCGAGGGCCACGTCCACCTGGGCCCAGGAGATCGTGCCGCGCCGGGTGGCGGCCAGCGCCTGGCGGCCGTCGATCGTCACCGGCTTGCTGTGCAGCGACCGGTCCACCGCCTGCGTTCCGGTCCAGTTGATGCTGGCCGAGATGCCGACGTACAGCTGCGCGCCGCTGTCCCGGCCCTGGCCCCGCCTGATCCACTGGCAGGTGACCGCGACGCCCGGATGGCGCGTGTAGACGGGCGGCGCCGTCCGGGCGTGCAGGATGCTGACCGCCTCGGCGGCGGACAGGACGTGGCACAGCTGGCTGCGGCGCAGTTTGGTCAGCACCCGCAGGTGCGACTTGGCCAGCGAGTCCTCCGCGGTCTTCCCGGATAGCGCCTGACGGGTCGAGCCACTCGGCTGGCCGGCCGCGCCGTTCTTCGTCCCGCCGCCGCAGCCGGCCACGACCGCGGTCAGGGTCAGCACGGCCGCGGTCGCGGCGTAAAACGGGCTAATTGTCGTTAGCTTGCGCTCCATGGCTTGCTCCTTTTCCGGTCACCGAATCGGCCACCGAAGCCAACAACCGGCACAATCGGCCGCATTGTCTCGGGATGCTGCCGATTGCCTCGGACCAGAATGCCGTTCTTTAGCCGGCGCGTGGCGAGAATACGGAAACGCCCGGCCGTTTATTCGGGCTATTTGGCGGCCTATTAATCGGTTAGTCCGCCAAGTCCGGAAGGACTTGCGCTGGTCCCGGCCCTGCGGTCGGCGCGGCTCGCCAGCCCGGCCGCCGTCCCGCGAGCGGGCGAGCGGCCCGCCAATCGCTTTCCCGATCGCCCCATTGGCCCCCGCGGTCGCGCCGAGGGACAAATAAAACGGACGAGCACGCCGGCGGCCGAGATCATCGCGCCGCCCGTTCAATGGTGACCGGGCGGACATATTCTCCGAAACAGGGATGCTTTCGCCGCATCGGGCCAGGAAAGCCGGACCCGGTCCAGGGGCGCGAAAGATCAGCTGTCCACCAGGTCCGGACCCCACAGCGAGTCCAGGGCGTGATCCACCGTCTGGGCCAGCCGGGCCAGATGCGGGA
>JBOHCO010001142.1:0-6341 GCA_050698895.1 Streptosporangiaceae bacterium | reverse complement strand
GCCGGAAGAAGATCCGGACCTCGCCCGCCCCGTCGATGCGGGCCGCGTCGAGCAGTTCCCTCGGCACGGATACCTCGACGAACACCCGCATCAGGTAGACACCCACCGGGCTGACCATGCTCGGCAGCACCATGCCCCAGATCGAGTTGATCAGGTGCACCTTGGCGTAGGTCAGGTACAGCGGCAGCGTGATCGCGGTGATCGGGACCAGGAGGGCCGCGATGATCAGGTAGAACAGCCACCGCGAGCCGCGGAAGTTGTACCGGGCGAACCCGTACCCGGCGAAGGTGGCCAGGGCGGTGGCGCCGATGCCGCCGGCCAGGGCGTACAGGGCGGTGTTGCCGAACCAGCGGAAGTAGACGCCGTAGCCGTCGATGTTCTGGAACAGCAGGGAGAAGTTGCGGAAGAACTCAAACGGCCGGGCGAACCAGAACCCGAACGTCTCGAAGATGTTGGCCTGGGTCTTGGTGGAGTTGATCAGGATCCAGGCGATGGGGATCAGCGTGAAGATGGAGAACAGGAAGCACAGCGCGGTCAGCCCGCTGACGGTGCCCCGCCGCAGCCCGTAGAGCTTGATCGGGATGGCCGCGGCCTCCTCCTGGAGCCGCTCCTGCCGCCTCCGCTCGCGCCGCTGCTGGCGGCGCTCCTGCGCCCGCGGCGACAACGTGAACGCGCTCATCAGACCTGTCCCTTCCGGCGGCGGAACAACAGCGACCCGACCGAGATCGCCACGATGACCACGCCGAGTACCACGGCGCCCGCGGCGGCCAGGTTGTACTGGGCACCGGCGATGGCGGTGTTGTAGATGTACAGCGTGGGGGTGTAGTTCACCGAGACCGCCGAGGTGTCGAAGTACTGCAGGATCAGCGGCTCGGTGAACAATTGCAGGGCGCCGATGCTGTTCAGGAAGATCAGCAGCACGATGGCCGGGCGGACCATGGGGAGCTTCACCCGCCAGATGATCTTCCAGATGGAGGCGTGGTCCAGGATGGCGGCCTCGACCACGTCCCGTGGCACGGACCGCAGCGCCGTGTAGAGGATCACCATGTTGTAGCCGGTCCACTCCCAGATCGCGATGACGATGATCGACGGGAGGATCAGGCTGCTGGAGAAGAAGTTCACGTTGTGGATGCCGACGGCGCTGGCGGCGTGAGTGAACGGGCCGAACTGCGGCTCGAGCAGGAACGCCCACATGACCGCGCCGACCACGGCGGGCACCGCGAACGGGATGAAGAAGATGGTCCGGAAGGTCCGGCCGAACTTGGCCACGCCGAGGTCGAAGATCGTCGCGAAGAAGAACGCGATGGCCAGCATGACCGGGATCTGGATCGCCCCGAAGATGATCACGCGGATGACGCTGGACCAGAAGTCGCCGGACTGGAGGGTGGCGGTGTAGTTGGCGGCGCCCGAGAACGTGGTGCCGCCAATGATCTTGGTGGTGTACAGGCTGGTGTAGATGGCGTAGCCCAGCGGGGCCACCATGAACAGGAGGAAAGCGACCAGGAACGGCGCGACGAACCAGATCCCGCGCCGCTCGCGCCAGTGTCGCTGGCGGCCCGACCGTGGGCTCCGCCCGGCCGCGGCCCGCCGCTGAGCGGCCTGGCGCGCGGCGGTCTGTGTGGCCATGCTGCTCACGGCCTGCTCCTTCCCAGTCTGGGCGATCATGGACGAACCGGGCCGGCCCCCGCCCGCGGCCGGCACGCCGCGGGCGGGTTCCGGGCCAGGCGTCAGCTGGTCACGGTGAAGCCCTGAGCCTTGGCGTAGCTGACCAGCTGGCCCTGGAAGGTCGTGAAGGCCTGCTGCATCGTCTCCTTGCCGGTCATCACGCCCGCGAACGTGGTCGCCGACTCGGTGAGCGCGTAGGTCATGAACGGCGGCCACTGCACGGTGGCGATCTTCGGCGCGGCGGCGGTGAACGCGACGTTCGGGGTCGCGGACCCGGAGATCGGGTACTTCAGGTCCTTGAACGACGTGCTGTTCAGCAGCGGCACGTAGGTCGGGAACAGCGATGAGGGCGGGGTCTTCACGATGTCCCATGAGGCGTTGTTAGCGGTCAGCCACTCCGCGAACTGGGCCGCCTGCGCCGGGTGGGCGCTCTGCGAGAACACCGGGTAGGTGGAACCGCCCCAGTTGGCCGCGACGTCGGCGCCGGCCGTCCACTGCGGGAGCGGGGCCGCGTTCCAGTCGCCGACCGACGACTTGGCGTCCGGCGCGAAGTAGGACGGGCCCCAGGCCGAGCTGAGCCAACTCGCGTCGATGCCCTTGTCCATGTCCGCGAACGAGGTGGCGCTGACGTCGGTGGTCGCGTTGAGCTCGTGCCCGGCCAGCATCTTCTGCCAGTAGGCGGCGAACTTCATCTGGGCCGGGCCGGTCCAGTTGATCTTGACCTTGCTGCCGCCGGCGTAGCTGAACGGGAACGCGCCGTCCTGCGACATGAGGCTCAGGATCCACTGCAGGTCGGTGCCCGAGAAGTTGGTCAGGTAGTCCGACGAGTCGGCCTTGTGCAGCTTGGCCGCGTCGGTCGCGAACTCCGCCCAGGTCTTCGGCGGGGTGATGCGGAACTTGGCCAGCTCCTTGGTGTTGTAGTAAAAGCCCATCGGGCCGGAGTCGCTGGGCATGGCGTACACGCCGCTGCCCTGGCTGACCTCGCTCCAGGCCCACGGCACGAAGTCGCTCTTGTAGTTGTTGGCGCCGTACTTGGTCAGGTTGACCACGTTGTGGGTGATCTCGAACGAGGGCAGCTCGTCGAACTCGACCTCGGCCACGTCGGGCGCGCCGGAGCCGGCCTTGAGCGCGTCGGAGATCTTGACGTACTCGGGGCTGCCCGCGCCGACGTCCTCCTGGGTGACGCAGATGCTGGGGTGGGTCTTGTTGAACTCGTTCACGGCCCGGCCGAAGCCCGGCACCCAGGCCCAGAAGGTGATCTTCGTGGCGCTCGAGGACTTGCACGAGCTGCCGGCGATCAGGGTCGTGCCATTGCTGGGGCTGGCCGCGGCCTTGGACGAGGTGCCCGAGGCCGCCGGTGTGGATGAGCCGCTGCTGCTGCAGCCGGCCAGCACGGCCATGGCCGTGGCGCCGATCAGCAGCGTGGCGCCACGACTGGCGGGGAAGCCGGGTCCTGACGAGGGGCCCCGGTGTCTTGTGAGCGCAAACATCTCTGTCGGACTCCTTGCTTGTCTGCGTGTTGCTTGTCTGCGTGGTGCTATCTCGGGTGGGCGGTAGCCGCGGGGTGCACGAGGGACACGGCTACGACCGGGTCGTCGCCGCCTCGATGACGGTGAACGACTGTGGCGGGAGCGTGAGGGACAGGAGCGAGCCGGCCGGCTTCTCCGACCCTTCCGTCACGCACGCCCCCTCGACATCGGGCAGGACGCGGGCGCCGGGCCCGCGCTCGGCGGTAACGGTGGTGATCTCGGCGACTCCGTCGAACACGGTGCTGCCAGAAGACGTATCGCGCAAGACGATGTCCGCGGGCTCGGCCTCGAGTCCCCGGTTGACCAGGGTGAGCGCGATCCGGCCGGGCTCGGCCGAGGCCGTGGCCGCCGCGTCGACCAGGGTGAACGGGCCCAGGTCGCCGACCCGGTGCGGCCACCGGCCGCGCGGCTCGCTGGCCGGCCCGTCCACGACCGGGCCGCTCACGTGGGTGTCGATCGCGACGTCCAGCGCGGCCTTGGCGTGCAGCAGGACGGGGTAGTAGATGGGCTGGGTGGCGACGGCGCCGGGGCTGGTCACGATCGGCGCGATGGCGTTGACCATCTGGGCCAGGTTGGCCATCCGGACCCGCTGGCAGTTGCGGACGAAGATGTTCAGGTAGGTGCCGACGGCCAGCGCGTCGGAGAAGTTGTACCGCTCCTCCAGCGTGCCGTCGTCGGTGCGGTACCAGACGTTCCACTCGTCGTAGGCGATCCCCGGCCGCCGGGCCATCTTCTTGGTGTAGGCGGCCCGGTCGATGAGCGCGCCGGCGCACCTGATGGCCCGCTCGGCCTGGTGCGGGGCCAGCACGTTGGCCCAGTAGTCGTCCGAGCCGGTGTAGATGTGCAGCGAGTGCAGGTCGACCAGGTGGGCCAGGCCGTCGATGACCACCCGGTCCCAGTCGTTCCAGCCGTTCATGCCGCAGCTGACCAGCAGCGCGTCCGGGTCGAGCCGCCGGATGGCCCGCGCCCACCGGGCCGCGTTGCGCACGTACTCCTCGGCCGACACGGCGCCGACCTGCCAGTCGCCGTACATCTCGTTGCCCAGGCCCCAGTAGCGCACCCGGAACGGCTCGTCGTGGCCGTTCTCCCGGCGCCGGGCGGCCCAGGCCGTCTGCCCCGCGCCGTTGCAGTACTCGACCCAGGCCAGCGCCTCCTCCAGCGTGCCGGTGCCCATGTTCAGGCAGATGTAGGGCTCGGTGCCCAGCTCGGCGCAGTAGGCCGCGAACTCGTCGGTGCCGAACCGGTTCGACTCCTCACCGCCCCAGGCCAGCTCGGGACGGCGAGGCCGGCGATCCCTGGGCCCGATGCCGTCGGTCCAGTGGTAGTTGCTGACGAAGTTGCCCCCCGGCCAGCGCAGCACGCCCATCCGCAGCTCGCGCAGCAGGCCCAGCACGTCGGTGCGGAAGCCCTGCGCGTCGGCCAGCGGCGACCCCTCGTCGTACAGGCCGCCGTAGATGCACCGGCCCAGGTGCTCGACGAAGCCGCCAAAGACATTGCGGTCCAGGTCGCCTAGCTGACGGGCGGGGTCAGCCACGATTCGGGTCACGAGTCCTCCGTTCGGGTGAGCGCGGTGGGATGCGGGACGACTGGCCTGGCCGCCGGGGCGGCGCCCGTACCAGGGTGGGGACGCGGCGCCGGCGGGCGGCCGCTGGAGTCGCGGATGATCAGCTCGACCGGCAGCAGGACCGGCTCGGCGGGCGGGTCCTGCCCGGCGATGCTGCTCAGGAGCAGCTCCACGGCCCGCTCCCCGGTCTGCGCGAACGGCACGCGCAGCGACGTCAGCGACGGCGTGAGGTAGGCCGCGAACGGCATGTCGTCGCAGCTCACGACGGCCACGTCGGCCGGGATCCGGCGGCCCGCCGCGGCCAGCGCGCTGAGCACGCCGATGGCCATGGTGTCGCTGTGCACGAAGATCGCGGTCATCTCGGGGTCGCGCTGCAGCAGCAGCCGGGTCGCGGCCGCCGCGGTGCCCGGCGTCCAGTTGGCCTCCACGGTCAGGTCCTCGCCGGGCTCGATGCCGGCCTCGCGCAGCGCGTCCTCGTAGCCGTGCAGGCGGCTGCGCACCACATGGCGCCGGAACGGGCCGGTGATGGTGCCGATCCGGGTGTGGCCCAGCCCGAGCAGGGCCCGGGTGGCGATGCGGGCGCCCTCCCGGTGGTTGGAGCCGACCACCGGCACCCCGCCGCCCGGCACGTGATGCAGGCTGACCGCGGGCACGTACCGGCGCAGCAGGTCGGCCACGGCCGGGTCGCCCTCCAGCTGCGGGGCGGCGGCGATCACCCCGTCGACGCGCCGGTCGATCAGCATCTGGAGCACCGAGGCGCCGTCCTCGTCCTGCTCGGCCAGGTTGCCGATCAGCACGGCGTGCTGGTGGCGGCGCGCCATCTGCTCGGCGGCCACCGCGAACTGGGACAGGGCGCCGTCGGTGAGGTCGCCGGTGATCAGCCCGATGGTGGCCGTGGTCTGCTGCACCAGGCTCCGGGCCACGGTGTTCGGCCGGTAGCCGAGCTTGTCGGCCACGGCCATGATGCGGGCCGCGGTCTCGGCCGAGACGCGCACGTTGCCGCCGTTCAGCACCTTGCTCGCGGTCTGGAAGCTGACGCCAGCCTTGGCGGCGATCTCCTTGACCGAGACGTACCGGCGTGCCATTTCCGTCCTGTCGTGCGCTGTCGTTAGGGGCGCTGTCGTTAGGGGCGCTGTTGCTGGGTGCGCTGTTGCTGGGTGCGCTGTTTCTGGTGCGCTGTCGTCGGATGCCTGGTCAGGCCGCCGCAGGGGGATGCGGGCGGCGCCGGTCGGGGGTTGCGCGGGGTATGCAAGGGGTTATGCACGGGGCGCCGGGCACTCTGGCGGCGACCGGCCGGGCACCATCCCGGCCGTCGCCGGCCAGCTTCCGGGTGGATCGCAGAGCTGGACGAACGTTCGCTTAGAACGGTAAATCGGCGGCCGATCGGCCGTCAATACCTGTTACCAACCTGTTTCGTAACATCGGAGATAACCGTCCGGTTCTTGGTTGTTCCGATGTTTAGGCTGCTAATGGTCAATATTCAGGATTGTGTGCGTCTGCGCGGAGGCGCTCGCGACCCGTGTTACGCGCCGGGCCCGGCCCTTCCGCCGGCCCCGGTCCCAGGCCCGGAGTCATCGGCCAGG
>JBOHCO010001141.1:0-12643 GCA_050698895.1 Streptosporangiaceae bacterium | reverse complement strand
CGGCCGCTGGAGCACAGTCGCAGTACCCGAACCTGCAGTTCTCGTTCACGCTCGCCACGCTGGCAGCGTCCGATGGCAGCTACGGCGGAGTGAACTCGCTCGGCAACGAGGTCGTCGAGGCGGTGCTCGGCTCCAGCCTGAAGAACTACGTCATCAACCTGATGACCATGGACTACGGCAGCGCGTCCAGCAGTGTCTGCGTTGTTGTCTCCGGCAGCTGCGAGATGGGGCAGTCGGCGATCCAGGCGGTGAAGAACCTCGAGCACACTTACGGAATCCCGGCGAGCAAGATCGCCGTCACCCCGATGATCGGCCTGAACGACAACACCAGCGAGACCTTCAGTCCCGCTGACGTGGACACGCTGACGAACTACGCGGCCGCCAACGGCCTGGCCGGGCTGCACTTGTGGTCACTGGACCGGGACACGCCCTGCCCCACGACCACGACGTACGCGTCCCCTACCTGCAACTCAGTTTCCGGCACGACAGCGCTGGAGTACGCCAACAGGTTCCTGAGCGACCTCGGGGACTGACGGAGACCCTAGGGCGGGCCGTGCACGGGCTACCGTGCGCGGCCCGCCCACCTTCCCAGGATCAGCGCTCAGGCGCGGGAAGTCTGCTTCGTCGTTAGTTTCCGAACTACATGGCCCAGGGCCTGGTCGGCGGGGATGAACCCCCACTGACGGGAGTCACCGCTTCGAGGCCCGTCGCCGAGCACCACGAGCATGCCCGCCGGGACGACATCCGTGCCCTCTACGGCCGAGCGCACCGAACCGGGCACGACGTGGCCGGGCATAGCGGCGATCCTCTTGATCGCCCACGGTTGGCTCGCTATCCCGGAGGCCGGAGATCCCGGTCGCTGATGGCCGCCTGGCTCCCGGAATACCACGATCGCACCAACCCGGAGCGCGTCCGGGGCGCGCCGCCGGACCAGCACCCGATCACCGGACCGCAGCGCTGGCTCCATGCTGCTGCCGGCCACCGCGATCACCACGAACCAGTGTCGCGCCAGCAGGATGCACAGGACGGAGGCAGCCAGCGCAGCAGCGGCCGCGACCGCCAGCATGGTCATTCGCGCTCGCTGCCCGCAGCCGCCGGGGTGCGCTCCACCGGGGTGCGCTCCACCGGGATTTGAGTGAGGCCAAGGAGCCACGTCATGGCATGCAGTTCCTCGGACCTCAGGCGATGAGTGTCGCGCTTGTTGACACAGCGCAGGCGTCCTGCGGACAGTTCGGTGACGATGTTGGACTCGCCGCCCAGCAGCGATCCCCAGACCGCCGGCCCGGCGATCAGCCTGGCCACCGGATCCTCGCCTTCCAGTTGGCCGGGAGCCGTCGCGCTCGCGGCGGAGGCCAGGCTCCAGCGGCGCTCGGCCGGCTCGCCTCCGTCGACGATAAGGGACAGCGTCTGGTCCGCGAGCGCGGGCCAGCGGGCGGCGAACACTTCCAGGTCGTCGTCGGTCCGCGTCGCTAGACGCTCGTCCAGGGCACGCAAGGTGCTCGCGACCTCCGCGCCCATCGGCGAACTGCTGGCCGCGCTCGTCGGGATCCCCTCGGCGCACGCACGGGGGTCGACCGGGCCGGTCATCTCGTTCCATTCGGGGCCGATCAGCCGGTAGTCCAGCTTGGTGAGCGCCCCGTTAATCTCCTGTAGCAGCGGCGGCGGCAGCGCGCCTACCGGAATCCGGACGCCACGACCCATCGCCGCCGGCGTCACCTCGTCGGTGAACCAGATCTTCTCGTCGCCTGGCCCGTTGGACTCGTGCGGAATGCTGAAGCAGTCGCGGGTGATGCCGGGCGCCGGCGCCGCGCCCAGGAAGTCGAACATCGCCGATACGGTCTGCTCGGGTGCGGTCACCAGGTCCTCGTACCGGATCCGGTGACAGGACTCCGCGTGCTCCTCCTCGAAGGTGAGGATCGATTGCGCGCAAGAGTTCCAGTAGGCGCCGACGGCGGCCACGCTGTTGCCCGAGTACTGCGCGACGAAGGGGTCGAAGCCGAACCGGTGCAGTCCCCAGGGGCATGCCTCGATCCCTGATGCGATGACGTCCATGCAGTGCCGGTACAGGCAGATGAACTTGGCCTGCGGGTAGGCCTGTGCCAGCAGGCCGGCGAACATGTAGCTGTCCAGGGACTTGTCACACCACCGCTGCTTCCCCCGGCGGGCCAGGTAGGAGCTGAACAGTCCGTCGATCGCCGACTGCACCACCGCGACGCCGGCCGGCGGTACCTCGCCGATCTCGCTCAGCGGCCTGCCCTCCGAGCCAGCGTCCTCCAGGACCGCCCAGGATCGCAGCAGCGACGCGCAGGCGGACGCGACGGTTGTCTCAGGCGGGCAGGCGAGCTCGGGATGGCTGTCCAGGATGAATCGCAACAGGGTGGACCCGGAGCGACTGCTGGTCAGCACGAAAACCGGGGACTCGCAGGAAGTTTCGAGCGCGGGGCTGCTTGGCATGGCCGAGATCGTGCCACGCCGGGCGGGCCGCCATTAAGGAGAAGGTAGCGGATCGGTAGCGGGCCGGTACTCGCCCGGCAGGTTTCTGGTAGCCGACGGTGCGAGGATGCGGCTGGCCACAGCGCCGTGCTGGGCCGCGATTTCGAGGAGGTCACAAGATGAGTGGCACTTCCGCATGGCTCGCCGATCACGTGGCGAGTCTGCTGCCGAAGCCGGTAACCAGCTTCCTGCCGCAGGCGACGGCCGGAGCCTGCGTCGGGGGCGGTGCGTGGACGTCAAACGGCCATGAGTGCACTGGTCAAACCTGCTGTTACTGGATCAGTCACTGCCGCTCCAGCTGCCACGGGGCCGTTACCTGCACTAGAAGCAATATCACCTGCGAGTAGGCGTGATGTCGTCAGTGGCTGAGCTCTCGGCTACTAGGTAACGGCACTCTGTAGAAGGGCGTAGGAAATGGTGTACGCGGCGCTTATCTGCCGCACCGTGGTCGGCCTGGTGTTCGCGGTCTCGGCTTTCTCCAAGCTCCGCAATGGCGCCGCTTACCGTGAATTCGCGTCGTGGCTGGCCAGCGTGCCGGTGCCGCTGGCCAGCAATCGCTTCCTGCCCCCGGTTCTCGCCGGGGCCGAGGCCGCCGTCGTGGTGCTGGTGGCGGTCCCGGCCACGGCCGTGGCTGGGCTGGTGCTGGCCGCGTTCACCCTAGTTGCCCTGACCGCTGGCACCGCCGTCGCGGTCCGTCGCGGTGCGCGGGTGACCTGCCAGTGCTTCGGACCATCTCGGACCGAACTGGCGTCTCATCATGTCCTGCGCAACGGCTTCCTGCTCGCCCTGGCCGTGGTCGGACTGGCGGTGGTCGGCCTGGGGGTGGGCGGCACAGCCAGCGCTGACGCGGTCGCCCCTCGACCAGCAGGGATCGCGCTGAGCCTGTGGGCCGCGGTGGCGCTGGCCACGTTCATGGTGTTCCTGGACGACGTGGTCTTTCTGGTCGGCCGCGATTCCGCGGATCGTGCGAAGGGGGTGGGCCTGTCATGAGCTATCTGGCGGTCGCCGTGACCGGTGTCGCCGCGCTGAGCCTGGTCAACTCGTGGCTGATCATCGCAATGGCCCGCAAGCTGCGCGGCCAGGGGGAAGAACTCGCCCGCCGGGGCTCCCGGCCGCGCCGGGATGTCGGCCTCCCGCCGGGGACCAGGGTTCCTGAGTTCACGGTCACGACCATGACTGGCGCAACCGTCTCAGCCGAGCATCTTCGCGGCAAGCGGAGTGTGGTCGCCTTCTTCTCACCCGACTGCGAGCCGTGTCACGAGCAGGCTCCCTTCTTTGCCGCCTTCGCCAGGGCGCGGCCGGATGGCACAGGCGGGACCAGGACGCTCGCCGTGATCTGCGGCGGCCGCCGCGCGGCCGAGGTCGCCGACGGTGACGCGGCCCGCCTCGCCGGTCAGCTCGCGGACGTGACGGACGTGGTCGGCGAGCCCTCGGCCGGGATGGTGGCCGCGGCCCTCGGGGCGACGGGTTTCCCCAGCTTCATCGTTATCGACGCGGACGGGCGAGTCGAGACCGGTGCGCACACGGTCGCCGGCATCGCCGCGTCGGCGTGAGGTGAGGCCAGGCCATGCCGCAAACCGCTGGCTCGGGCGGACGGCCGAACGGAGATGCCGACCGCTCAGCCCGGTCCGCGGTCCGGTCCGTCCGGCTGGCGGCCGAGCTGGCCTGGGCCGCGGCGCCGCTGGCCTGCCTGGTGTCGGTGCTGCTGGTAACCATCAGCGGCCTGACCCCTGCCGTCACTGCCTGGCTCCAGCGCGCCATCGTCAACGAGCTGGCGGGCGCCGGGCTCGGTGGTCACCGGTCAGCAGCCCGGCTGCCGGGGGTGAGCGCGAGCCACGTCATTGTCCTGGCCGTGATCCTCGCTGCCGTCGGTCTGGTGACCGCGACCGTGTCGTATGCCCAGCGGTACGCCGGCGCCGAGCTGCGCCTGCGGCTCGGGCTGCTGGCGCAGGACAGGGTGTACCGGGCGATCAACTCGTTCCCGGGACTGAGCCGGTTCGAGTCGCCCAGCTTCTCCGACAAGCTTCAGCTCGTCCAGCAGATCGCCGGCAGCACCGCGAGCTCGTTCGTCACTTCGGTGCTGGGGCTTGGCCAGACGCTGATCACGGCGGCGAGCCTGGGTATCGCGCTCTATGTCATCAGCCCGGCGATGGCTGGCCTCGTCGCGGCGTCGGCGGCGCCGGCCATCTGGGCGCAGGTTCGCAACAGCCGCAGGCAAGCCGATCTGACCTGGCGCACTACTCCCGCGTCGCGCCGTCAGATGTTCTACGGCCGGCTGCTGTTCGACCAGGCGGCGGCGAAAGAGGTACGGCTGTTCGGCCTGGGCGATTTCCTGCGTGGCCGGATGCTGGCCGAAATGCGGTCCATCCACCGCGGGCAGCGGCTGCTGAACCGCCAGGTCCTGCGCGTCCAGAGCCTGCTCGCGCTGCTGTCCTCGCTGATCGCCGGCGGCGGGCTGATCTGGGTCGTCGGGCAGGTCGCGAGCGGCAGGCTGCCGGTCGGCGACGTGACGATGTTCGCCATCGCCGTCGTCGGCGTCCAGGGCTCGATCTCGGGCCTGGTCAACTCGCTGGCGCAGCTCGCCCAGACGACGCTGCTGTTCGGTCACTACGGGGACATCGTGTCGAGCGGTCCCGACCTGCCGCTGGCGCAGCCGCCGCGACCGCTCCCCGCGCTGCGCCGGGGCATCGAGGTGCGGGACGTGTGGTTCCGCTACGACGCTGACCATCCGTGGGTGCTGCGGGGGCTGAGCATGTTCATCCCCTGTGGCGAGTCAGCGGCCATTGTCGGGCTGAACGGGGCCGGGAAGAGCACGCTGGTGAAGCTGCTGTGCCGGTTCTACGACCCGGAGCGCGGCAGCATCCTGTGGGACGGCGTCGACATCCGTGAAGTCGACCCCGCCGCGCTGCGGCAGCGCATGGGCACGGTGTTCCAGGACTACATGCGCTACGACCTGACCGCGGCCGAGAACATCGGCATGGGTGATCTGGCTCGGCTTGGCGACCACGGGCCGGTACGCGAGGCGGCGGAGCACGCGGGCGCCGATGCCGCCATCTCCCGGCTGCCGCAGGGTTACGACACCCTGCTCAGCCGGATGTTCCTGCCGGCGGCGACCCAAGAAAGTCCCGAGACCGGTGTCGTGTTGTCCGGCGGACAGTGGCAGCGGCTCGCCCTGGCGCGCGGCCTGATGCGGGCCGACCGGGACCTGCTGATCCTCGACGAGCCGAGCTCGGGGCTGGACGCCGAGGCCGAGCACGCCATCCAGCGCGAACTGCGTGATCTCCGGGCCGGCCGGACCAGCGTGCTGATCTCCCACCGGCTCAGCTCGGTGCGGGACGCCGGCGTTATCTACACGCTTTCCGGCGGCCGGGTTGCCGAGCAGGGCACGCATGAGGAGCTGATGACGGCCGGAGGCGAGTACCGCCGGCTGTTCATGTTGCAGGCGAGCGGCTACCAGGCCGGGAGCGACCAGCAGGTCCCGGCCCGGTGACCGGTCAGGCCTCGCCCGCTATGGTGCCCATCGTGAGCAGGCTATTCGGGGGCTGAGTCCAGAGCGCGGGATCGTCGCGGTACACAAACTGCTGCAGTCGGCGGAGCTGAGGGCCGGGCGGGAGGCCAAGTTCGCGCGCTATCGCCTGATGGCCGTCGCGATACACGGCCAGCGCTTCGTTCCGGCAGCCCCGGCGATACAGAGCAAGCATCAGCTGACCGCGCAGCCGCTCGCGCAGCGGATTCGCGGCTGCGACCGGCATGAGGCCGGCTACCACTTCGTCAAACCAGCCAAGCTTGAGGTCAGCCTCGGCCTTGCCTTCAATCGCCAGCAAGCGTTCTTCGTTAAGGGCGCTTGCCGCGGCCTGAATGGCATCCGACTCCACATCCGCAAGGGCCGGCCCGCGCCAAATAGTCATCGCGCGCCCGAAAAAGTCCGACGCCTGGGAATACTGGCCGCGACGAGAGGCGAGGCGAGCGCGGCTGGCGTTATGCTCAAACTCCCAGGTATCCAGCTCTACGTCGCCGCTGAGCTGGTATCCGTTCTGGCCGGTCACCACCGGCCAGCCTTCAGGCCGGCTGCCGCGGTAAGCACCTAATGCTTTCCGCAGCTCGTAGACGTGTGCGTGCACCTTAGTCCGGGCTGTCCGTGGCGGAGCGGCGCCCCACAGCGCATCTACGAGAACACTGACGGGCACGGCGGCTCTGGGATGAAGCGCCAGGGAAGACAGGAACACCCGCTGCTTCATTCCGGCCAGCGGAATCAAGTTGCCTCCGTGGCGCGCTTCGAGTGGGCCGAGCACGTTGATGCGCACTTTCCTGCCTCCCAGTCGCCCTCAGCCCGGACCGCGCTCATGCATGCGGATGACGCCATCACGCCAGCTCGGCGCATACTGCTAGCAAGGATCGCAGCGGTGCGTCAGCTCGTTGTCAGCCGACAGTTGACCGACAGGGCCACGTCCCGACAGGCGGCGCAGGAGAATGCAGCCCGCGATCGATGCCCATTTAAGCACCAATAGCATAGATTGTCACGTCATTCTCATCAGTTTCACGGCCGGCGGCGCCAGGCGGCGAGGATTGGGCCCATGTACCGGCGGGCCTCAGTCCATTCATCGCTCTGCTCGGTCAAGACCGCGCCGACAAGGCGCAGAATGGCATCGCGGGAGGGGAAGACGCCAACGACATCGGTCCGCATGCGTATCTCCTTCTTGAGCCGTTCCTGCGTTATCTTGAGCTTTCGCGTCAGCCAGGGCTGTTACCTGCGGACCGCAGCCAGCCGTCGTGTCCGCTGCCAGGCGGTACCGCGGCGGCGAGTCCGCGGATCTGCAGGCCGAGGTTGCCGCCCGGCGGGCCGGGCACGCTGTAGATCGCGACCGCGACGCGGGCATCACGCTGGATGTTGCGGACAAGGCCATGATGTCGGTGCGCTCCAGCGCCTCGCGAACGCGTGCTCGTAGCTCGGTGTCGTTCATCGCGCGGTGCTCCGGCGCTTAGTCCACGGCCCCTAGTGACGGCCCGGCCTCGGGCCGGGTTCAGCGGCGATGCCCTGCTGGTGGGCGATGGCCGCTGCCTCGATGCGGCTGGCGGCGCCGAGCTTGGCCATGATGTTCGACACGTGCAGGCTGGCTGTCTTCGCGGAGATGAACAGCGTGGCCCCGATGTCCTTGTTGCCCCGTCCCGCGGCGAGCAGCCGGAGGACCTCTAGCTCCCTGGTGGTCAGGCGGGTCAGCGGGCCGCGTGACTGCTCGGCCGATTCGCTGGAACGCTGCAGCGCAGGGGCCAGTCTGGCGCGCCGGCCGAGGTCATCGAGCGCCGCTCGCAGCGGCACGGCCCCCAGGTCACCTGCCGTCTGCGCGGCGAGCCGCCACTCCCGGCGGGCTGCCTCGTGCTAGCCGGCCTGGGCCAG
The DNA here is from genome assembly GCA_050698895.1 of Streptosporangiaceae bacterium. GTDB lineage: Bacteria > Actinomycetota > Actinomycetes > Streptosporangiales > Streptosporangiaceae > DASUBV01. The sequence goes on along the minus strand of JBOHCO010001141.1, from coordinate 4,755 downwards.
CGCTTCCGCCAGGCGCCAGCGCGACCTCGCGGTCTCGTAGGGCGAGCTCGCGCCGAACGCCTCGACGACCGCCAGCCAGGCCGCCGGGTCGTTGCGGCCGGCGGCGCGCAGCCACTCGGCCTCGGCCCTGGCCAGCCAGCCCGGGCCGGGCGCGCCGGCGCCGGGATCCCGCGGGCGCTGGCGGGCGGCTCCCTTCCGGGCGATCTCCAGCAGGCCGTCCGCCGCGGCGGACGCTTGCTGGTGCGCCCCCTCCGCCACCGCCGCGTCCGCCAGCGCGCCGAGCGCGACGGCGGCGGGGCGGACGGCCAGGGGACCATAGCCCTGCTCCCGTGCGTGCGCCGCGCGGATCGCCGCCTCGGCCTCCGTGATCGCCGTCTGGTGGTCGCCCGGCCAGAGTGCGTGTTCGGCCAGCTGGCCTCGCGCCGTGCACTCGGCGGACCGGTCGGCCGCGAAGAACGGCTCGAGCCACCGGACGCGGTCCGCGACCCGGGCCGTCCTGCCCCTGGCCACCTCCACGGACAGGGCCACCGCCGATAGGCGCGCCTCGCCGGCGCTGGTCACGCGGACCGCGAAGTCCCCGGCGATCTGCTCGGCGTGATCCCACGCGCCGTCGGCGTAGTGCAAAAGGTAGTGCAGGCACTGCAGGTCCAGCCCGTAAGGCGCCAGGCCAAGCCCGGCCTTGCGCGCCTGGCGGGTGCCCTCGTGGGCGGGTCCGGCGGCGCCGGCCGGGTCGCCGAGGTCGAGCCGGGCTCGGCCAAGGTGGAACGCGGCGCGGAGTTCCGCCCCTAGCAGGCAGGTGCCGCAGTCGCAGCGCTCCGCCGGGACCTGGTGCCGCCGCGGGCCCGCGTTCGCCGCCCCCCTCCGGGCCTGCCGGTGCGCCCTTTCCAGCAGGTCGATGGCCTCCTCGGTGCGCCCGCTCTGCTCGCTGATCAGGCCGAGCGTCACCGTCGCGTCGGCGTCGACCCGGAGCGCCCCGGCCGCCCGGGCCGCCGCCCGGGCCTGATCCGCCCGGAGGCGGGCGGGCCCGAGGTCGCGCTGCCGTAGCAGCACGGTGGCGTGGGTTGCCAGGGCCCTGGCCCGCTCCCACCGCGGCGGATCCGCCGGCAGCGCGGCGACGGCCGCCTCGGCGGCGGCCAGCGCGCCGTCGCTGTCGCCGCCTTCCGCCAGCAGGTAGGCCAGCCGCTCGCTGGCCCGGCACAGCAGCGCGGGATCGCTGCCGTCGAGGGCGCTGATCAGCTCGCGCAGCCGGTCCACCGCCCGGTCGGCCTGGCCGCCGTCGGCCGCGCGGAGCGCCGACAGGAACGCCAGGCTGCTCCGGTCGGTTCCGCTTACCCGCTCCGGCTCGGCGACCTGGTTCCAGAGCGAGAACGCACCCTCATAATGGCGGTGCGCGTCGGCGGGTGCGCCCTGCCTTTCTGCCTCCTTCGCCGCGCGCAGGGATGCCGCGAGGGCTCCGGGCAGATCCTGGCTGGCCAGGCAGTGATGGGCGAGCTCGGCCGCGGTTCCGGGCACCTCCGCGAGCCTGCGCTCATCCGACAGCACGCTCGCGAGCCTGGCGTGCAGCCGGGTCCGCTCGCCGGGCAGCAGGTCGGCATAGGCAGCCTCCCGCAGCAGCGCGTGACGGAACGCGTAGCCGTGCGGGCCGTCGGGCACCAGGAGCTGGTGCGCCACGACCTGCCGCACCGCCTTCTCGTACTCGGGCGCGGCCAGCCCGGACGCTAGCATGACCAGCTCGTCATCGACGTGGCGGCCGGTGACGGCGGCGGCCCGCACGACCTGGCGGGCGGCCTGCGGCAGGCGCTCCGCCCTGGACGCCAGCAGCTCGCCGATGCTGGCAGGCAGGGCCGGGCCGCCAGCTCCGGGGTCCCCGGCGGCGGCCAGCAGCTCTTCCGCGTAGTACGGGTTGCCATCGGCTCGCCTGATGAGCTGGCCGAGCTCCGCGGCGCCGAGCGGGCGGTCGGACAGGGCGGTCAGATGCTCGGCCATGGCCGCGGGGTCAAGCGGACCGAGCCGCAGCGGCGTGACGCTGGGCAGCCGGAGCAGCTCGGCGAGCACCGGCCGCAGCGGGTGCTGGCGGTGCAGGTCGTCGGTCCGGTAGCTCACCACCATGGCGACGCGCTCGCGGCGGAGCACCCTGCTCAGGAAGGTGACCAGGTCGCGCGCCGAGTCGTCGGCCCAGTGCATGTCCTCCAGGATCAGCAGGACGGGGCTGGCCGCGGCCAGCCCCGTGAGCATGCCGAGCGCCGCGCCGAACAGGCGCTGCCGGGCCAGTCCCGGGGCGTCGTCGCTCGGCGGCGAGGTGACGGCGGGGGTGATCGGACGGTCGGGCAGCAACTGCGTCAGGACCGGCCGCGCCGCGACCGCCTCAGCCAGCTCGCCGGCCGACGCCCCGGCCGCGGCGTTGCGCAGGGCATCGGCCAGCGGCAGGTACGGGATCGCGCCGGCCAGCTCCGCGCAGCGACCCGGCAGCACGGTGAAGCCGCGCCCGCCCGCCGCCGCCAGCTCAGCGGCCAGGCGGGTCTTGCCGATTCCCCCGTCGCCGCTGACCAGCGCGACCACCGACTGCCCGCGGCCGCCGCGCCGAGCAGCCCGATCAGGACGTCAAGCTCGGCGTTCCTGCCCACTAGCGGAGTCGGGTCCACTCATCCAGTATCCCCGCGCCCGGGCGGGCGACCAGGTCCGCCATGGGGGCACCGGCGGCAGATCCCGGGCGCCGGCCCGATGCCCTGCGGGGGGTCTTAGGCCGAGCCTGGCTGAATGCTGCCGCCACGAGACCGAAACCAGCGCCTGATCCTGGTCGCGTATCTGGCCAACGCGCTAGGAAGCGGCCTCTTCCTGCCGATTTCGGTGATCTACCTGACCCGGATCGTCGGGCTCTCGGCCACCCGGGCCGGGCTCGGTCTCACGATCGCCGGCCTGGTGGCGGTGGTGGCAGGTCCCTGCGCGGGCTCGCTGCTCGACCGCTTCGACGCGCGCGCGGTCGTCGTGGGGTGCTTCGCCGCGAGCGCGCTGGGGTTCGTGGCCTACCTGGCGGTCGACTCGTTCCCGTCATTCGTCGCCGTCGCGATCGTGATCCAGTTCGCCAGCCGGATGAGCCGCCCGTCCGGCCGCGTCCTCGCGCTCCGCGTCGCGTCCGGCCGGGACCGGATCGTGGCTCTCGCCTGGCAGCGGACGCTGACCAATCTCGGCTACGGCGTCGGCGGCCTGCTGGCGGGGCTGGCGCTGGTGTTCCCGGGCCGGACTCCGTTCGACGTGCTGCTGGCCTCCAACGCCGTCTCCTACGTCGTCGCCAGCGTGCTCATCCTCCGGCTGCCGGCCCAGAGCCCGCCCGCGGCCCCTGCTCCTAGCCCGGACGACCGGGGCGCGTACCGGCAGCTCGCCCGGGACCGCGTGTACCTGGGCCTGGCCGGCCTGAACGTCCTGGTCAGCTTTCACGACAGCGTGCTCCTCGTGGCGATGCCCCTGTGGGTCGCCCTGCACACCACCGCGCCGCTCCCGATGCCCGGGCTCCTGTTCGCCCTCAACACCCTCCTCGTCGTGCTCCTGCAGGTTCGCGTCACCCGGCGCATCACCTCGCCGTCCGGCATCACCCGCAGCTACCGGACCGCGGCGATCGGCTTCCTCGTCGCCACTGCCTGCTTCGCCATCACCGCCGGGGCCGGGCGAGTCCTGGCCATCGTGCTGCTCGTACTGGCGGTGAGCGCGCTGACGCTGGGCGAGGTTGAGGTCACGGCAGGCGAGCAGTTCCTGTCCACCGAGCTCGCGCCGGAGCGCTTCCGGGGCCGTTATCTGAGCATCTACACCTCCTCGATGTCGGTACAGCAGGCGATCGGCCCGGCGCTCGTGACCGCGGTGCTCGCCGCCTCGGGACGGGCCGGCTGGTCGGCTATCGCGCTGATCCTCGTCGCCGGATCGATCGGCAGCCTGTGGCTCGCCGCTCGGCACGCCCCCGCCCGCCTGGCGGAGCAGGCCGAGCCCCGCCAGCCCGACCAGCCGCAAGTGCCCTAGTCACCTCCTCGGATAAGGATTCCTGAGCACAACGAATGGAGGCGTCATGCTGCCCTGGTCCGCCGAGTTCGCCGGCCGGATAGACGAGCACGTGATCAGCAGTGAGCTGCTGCTCGGCAACCCGCTCGGCGACCCCCACGAACGGCCGCTGTGGGTGTACCTGCCGCCCGGCTGTGGCGGCGAGCCGGACCGGCACTACCCGTCGGTCTACGTGATCCAGGGATACACCGGGCACCTGGCCATGTGGCGGAACAGGACCGCTTACCGGCAGCCGTTCCCGGAGACCGCGGACGCCATGTTCGCCCGCGGCGAGGCGCCGCCGGCCATCGTCGTCTACGTGGACGCGTGGACCAAGTACGGCGGCAGCCAGTTCGTCGACTTGCCGGGCACCGGCCGCTACCACTCCTACCTGTGCGACGAGGTGGTGCCGTGGGTCGATGCCCGGTACCGCACCCAGGCCGACGCCGCCCACCGGGCCATCACCGGCAAGTCGAGCGGCGGCTTCGGCGCGATGATCACCCCGATGCTGCGGCCTGACCTGTTCGGCGCGCTGGCCGCGCACGCCGGCGACTCGCTGTATGAGATGTGCTACATCCCCGACTTCCGCACCGGCGTGCGGCAGCTGCGCAGCTACGGCGGCGACATCTGGAACTGGTGGCGGGACTTCACCTCGCGCACTTCGTTCACCAAGGAAGAGGACCGCACGCTGCTCATGCTGCTCGGCGCGTCCGCCTGCTTCTCCGCCCG
>JBOHCO010001140.1:0-5499 GCA_050698895.1 Streptosporangiaceae bacterium | reverse complement strand
CTGGCCCGCCAGTACGGCCAGGTCGTCGGCTCGGAGGAGTGGGGCAAGGGCGCGGCGGTCAACCTCGGCCCGACGGTCAACATCGACCGCGACCCGCGCTGGGGCCGCTCGTTCGAGTCGTTCACCGAGGACCCCTTCCTGAACGCGGCCCTGGCCGTGTCCGAGATCGACGGCGTGCAGAGCACCGGCGAGATGTCGCAGGTCAAGCACTACGCCGTGTACAACCAGGAGACCAACCGCAACACCCCCGCCGATGACGTGATCATCGGCAACCGGGCGCTGCACGAGATCTACCTGCCTGCCTTCCAGCAGTCCGTGACGCAGGCGCACGTGGCCTCGGTGATGTGCTCGTACTCGGTGATCAACGGCAACTTCGCGTGCGAGAACAAGTACCTCGAGAAGACCACGCTCAAGCAGCGCTGGCCCTTCCCCGGCTTCGTCACCTCCGACTACGGCGCGCTGCACAGCACGTCCGGCGCGGTGGACGGCACCGACATGGAGCAGCCGTTCAGCACCTACTTCGGCACCGCGCTGCAGACCGACGTCCAGAACGGGACGGTCCCGGTGTCGGTGCTGAACGACATGGTCAGCCGGATCCTGCGGGAGATGTTCCGGTTCAACCTGTTCAACAGCCCGCCGACCGGCACCACCAGCAGCGTGGTCACCACGCCGGCGCACCAGGACGTGTCCACCGCGGTGGCCGAGGCGGGGACGGTGCTGCTGAAGAACGACGGCGGCACGCTGCCCCTGTCGGCCAGCAACGGCGGCGCCATCGCGGTCATCGGGCCGTCGGCGTCCGCCTCGCCCACCTACGGTGGCGGCGGCAGCGCCCGCGTGGTCCCGCCGTTCACGGTGACGCCGCTCCAGGGCCTCACCGCCGCGGCGGGCGCGGGCACCAGCGTCGCCTACCAGCAGGGCCTGCCCACCGACACCAGCCTGCCGGCCATCCCGTCCTCGGCGCTGTCGCCCGCCTACAGCCCGACCCCGTTCGGCGGCAGCTACTCGGGCACGCTCACCGCGCCGGAGACCGGCACCTACGTGCTCGCGCTCCAGAACCCGTGCGGCTGCTACACCTCGACGATCCTGACGGTCAACGGCAAGGAGATCCTTAACAACCCCGGCACTCCGCCCGTTAGCACTTACTCAGCCAGCGTGCGGCTCCAGGCCGGGCACACCTACGCCATCAAGATCAGCGGCGACTCGTCGACCTTCGCCTGGGGAACGCCGTCGGCGCTGGCCCCGGGCATCAGCCAGGCGGTGGCCGCGGCCAAGTCAGCCGCGACAGCCGTGGTCGTGGTGTCCGACGACACCGAGACCGAGGCCGCCGACCGGCCCGGCCTGAACCTGCCCTCGGCGCAGAACGAGCTGATCTCGGCGGTGGCGCGGGCCAACCCGCACACGGTCGTGGTCGTGGACGCCGGGGCGCCGGTGGCCATGCCGTGGCTGAACCAGGTGGCCTCGGTCGTGGACGCCTGGTACCCGGGCGAGAGCAACGGCACCGCGCTGGCCAGCGTGCTGTTCGGGACCACCGACCCCGGCGGTCACCTGCCGGTGACGTTCCCGCGGAGCCTGGCCCAGGTGCCCGCGCACACGGCCCGGCAGTTCCCCGGCGTCAACGGCAAGGTGCACTACTCCGAGGGCATCGACGTCGGCTACCGCTGGTACGACGCCCGCCACCTGGCGCCGACGTTCCCGTTCGGGTACGGCCTGTCCTACACCAAGTTCGGGTTCAGTCACCTGCGGATCGGCCCGGCGGGCCGGGATCGCGGGCGGGAGGACCAGGTCCGGGTCAGCGCGCTGGTCACCAACACCGGCTCCGTCGCCGGGTCGGACGTGGCCCAGCTCTACCTGGATGACCCGCCCGTGGCCGGCGAGCCGCCCCGCCAGCTCAAGGGCTTCCAGCGGGTCGAGCTCCAGCCGGGTCAGTCGACCCGGGTGAGCTTCGTGCTGGGCCGGCACGACCTGTCGTACTGGAAGCAGTCCGCCAACGGCTGGGTCATCGCGCACGGCCTGTTCCGGGCGTACGTCGGTGACTCGTCGGCGCTGGCCAGCCTCCCGCTCCGGGGCGAGTTCGCCCTGGGCCGGGGGCACGGCCGGAGCTAGTCACCCCTGACGCGGCGTGGCCTGCCCGGCCGGGTAGGCCACGCCCGTCACGTTGACCCGGATCGAGTACAGCGAGGTCGTCGCGCAGATAAACAGCTGGTTGCGCTGCGGGCCGCCGAACTCCAGGTTGGCCACGGTCTCGGGCACCCGGAGCTTGCCGATCAGCGTGCCGTCCGGGTCGAAGCAGTGCAGCCCGTCGCCGGCGGCGACCCAGATCCGGCCCGCGGAGTCGAGGCGGATCCCGTCGAACGTGCCGGCGTCGCAGGTGGCGAACACCGCGCCGCCCTCGAGCCGGTCGTCAGCGGTGCCATCGTCCGAGGTAACGCTGAACAGCCGGATGTGGTCGCGCTCGCTGTCGGTGATGTAGAGCTGCCGCTCGTCGGCGCTGAACGCCAGCCCGTTCGGCCGGTCGAAGTCGTCGGCCACGATGGCTACCCGGCCCGTCACCGGGTCGATCCGGTACACATGACAGCCGCCGATCTCGCTCTGCGCCCGGTGGCCCTCGTAGTCGCTGTCGATCCCGTAGGCCGGGTCGGTGAACCACACCGATCCGTCGGCCCGCTCGACCACGTCGTTCGGGCTGTTCAGCCGCTTGCCGTCGTAGGCATCGGCCAGCACGGTGACCGATCCGTCGGCCTCGGTCCTGGTCACCCGGCGATGGCCGTGCTCGCAGCTCAGCAGGCGGCCCCGCCGGTCGACGCTGTGCCCGTTGGCGTAGCCGGCGGGCCGCAGGAACTCCCCGACCACGCCCGTGGTCTCGTCCCAGCGCAGCAGCCGGTCGTTGGGAATGTCGCTGAACACCAGGTACCGTCCGGCGGGAAAGTAGGCCGGTCCCTCGGTCCACCGGCAGCCCGTGTGCAGCCGCTCCAGCACGTGGTCGCCGCCGAAGAACCGGAACCGCTCGTCCAGGACCTCGAACTCGGCCCTGATCGGATCAGCCATGCGCATCCTCGCTGAGCTCAGGCCGGCCCCGCGCGTCCGGCGTCGAGCCATCGTCGCAGATGCCCCATTGCGGGCGCCCGAGGGGCAGCGAGCATGGGCGGGCGCGGAGCGGGAAGGCATGACCGTATGAGCCCGGCCCGGCGTGACCGCGCCCCCCGCGCAGGCGCTGACCGCGGAAAGCTCGCGACCTACCAGCGCAAGCGAGACTTTGACCGCACCCCCGAGCCCGCCGGCCAGCCGCTGGACGCCGAGGCCGGCGCCCATGCCGACGCCGGCGGGCAGCGGTTCGTCGTCCAGCGTCACCGGGCCCGGCGGCTGCACTACGACCTGCGGTTCGAGATCGGCGGCGTGCTGGTCAGCTGGGCCGTGCCCAAGGGACCGACGCTGGACCCGAACGTGCGGCGCATCGCCATCCACGTCGAGGACCACCCCATCGAGTACCTGAACTTCGAGGGCGTGATCCCGGCGGGCGGCTACGGCGGCGGCGACGTGATCGTGTGGGACCGGGGCACCTGGGAGCCGCACGAGACCGACGACCCGGCCGGCGCCGTCGCGGCCGGCGAGTTCCACGTGGACATCACCGGCGAGAAGCTGCGCGGGCGCTTCATCCTGGTCCGCACCGGGCCCGCCGAGGCGGCCGGCAAGGAGCAGTGGCTGCTGCTGCACAAGCACGACGACGACGCGGTCCCCGGCTGGAACCCGGAGGACTATCCCCAGTCGGTGCTCAGCGGCCGGACCAGCGACGAGGTCAAGGCCGACCCGGAGCGGATGTGGCGGTCCGACCTGCCGCCCTCCGAGGCCTCGGTAGCCGTCGGCCGGGGCGGCAGCACCGCGGCGGCCCGCCCCCGCCGCGCCCCGAAGCCGAAACCCGGCCCCCCGAAGCGCAGCCCTCTGGAGCTGCGCCCGGACCGCTACGCCGACGCGCTCAGCCAGCTGGACGCGCTGGGCAGCAACGGGGCACTGGACGTGTTCGGCCGCCGGCTGAAGCTGACCAACCTGGACAAGGATCTGTTCCCCGGCCGGCCCGGCGAGGCGCCGGTGACCAAGCGGGAGCTGATCCGCTACGCCATCCAGGTCGGCCCGGTGATCCTGCCCTACCTGGCCGGCCGCGCGCTCAACATGCACCGGTTCCCCGGCGGCGCTCAGGCGTCCGGCTTCTGGCACAAGCAACTCCCCGAGCACGCGCCCGACTGGGTCGGCCGCTGGGAGAACCCCGAGGCCAAGCGCGGGCACACCAGCACCTACCTGGAGGTGGACGAGCCGGCCGCGCTGGTCTGGGCCGCGAACTTCGGCGCCCTCGAGTGGCACGCCTGGACCGCCCCGACCGAACGGCCCGACCAGCCCAGCTACGCGCTCATCGACATCGACCCCGGTACCGAGACCTCGTGGGAGGACGTGCTCGTGCTGGCCCGGCTGCACCGGGCCGGCCTCGAGCACCTGGGCGTGCTGGCCCGGCCCAAGCTCACCGGCCGCCGCGGCGTGCAGATCTGGATCCCGGTCGCGCCCGGCCTGTCGTTCGAGGACACCAGGACCTGGGTCGAGCAGCTGTCCAAGTCCGTCGCGTCCGTGGTGCCCGACCTGGTCAGCTGGAAGTGGGATGTCCGCGACCGGGCCGGGCGGGCCCGCCTCGACTACACCCAGAACGCCAGCCACAAGACTCTCGTCGCGCCCTACAGCCCGCGCGCCGAGGCGGGCGGGCCGATCTCCGCGCCCCTGGAGTGGGACGAGCTCGACGACCCGGAACTGCGGCCGGACTCGGTCACCATCCGGACCGCCATGGACCGGCTGAACGAGCACGGCGACCCGTTCCGGGTGCTGCTCAGCGCCCCGCAGGAGCTGCCCACCATCCGCTAGCAGCCGCGCTCTGGATAGCTCGGTGTTAGCGCGCGCTGGCCGTTCGCAGTCATCTGCGCAGGTAGTTGCCATGGGCTTCTCAGCAACCCGGCGGGCCAGCGGCCCGGGCACTACGATGGGTGGATCGCCAGAACTGGGGAGTAAGCGCGATGTCAGGGTCGACTCAGGGGTGGGATCCGGATCTGCCGGACGATGCCCGTGAGAATACGGTCGACCTGCCGCGCCTGCGGGACCTCCCTCCGCCGCCCCCTTCCGAGCCGCACGACGGGTCCATTCGGTGGGACAACGACTCGGCCGATTACGGGTATGGCGTACCGCCGCCGCCCGATCCCGGCTACCGCGAGCGGGGCCCCTGGCCACCGCGCGGGCGCACGCAGGCCGGCCCGCCGCTGCCGCGGCCCGTTTACCCCGGTCCGGTCATTCCCGGCCGGGTCATCACCGGCGACGAGCCGGATGAGGCCCCCGCGGCCCACTATCCGCCGCCGGGCTCAGGCCCGCGCGGCCAGCTGCCGCCCGCCTCGCTGGCACCGCCCGCCTCACTGGCACCACCCGCCTCACTGGCACCACCCGCCTCACTGGCATCACCCGCCTCGCTGACAC
>JBOHCO010001139.1:0-2582 GCA_050698895.1 Streptosporangiaceae bacterium | reverse complement strand
GTGTAGCCGCGCTCGGCGCAGTCCCGCTTGAGTTTCCACTCCCGCCGGATCTCCTCGGGCGGGTCCAGGTAGACCGCGATATCGAAGCACGCCCGGGACAGCTTGGTGTGCAGGGGCAGCAGGCCCTCGACGATCACGAACTCGCGCGGCTCGACCAGGACCGGCCGGACCAGCTGCCCGGTCGCGTGGTCGTAGACCGGCTTGAGGATGGGCCGCCCCAGCGCGAGCAGTTGGAGGTGCTGTTCCATCACGTCGACGTAGTTGCAGTCGGGGTTGAGCACGGTGAACGGGACGCCGCGCCGCTCGGCCCGGTCGTAGCGGTGGTAGTCGTCCACGCACACGGCCGTGCACCGGTCCGGGCCGAGCGCCCGGAGCAGGCCGGAGGTGATCGTCGTCTTGCCGGCCGCGCTGTCTCCCGCAATCGCGAGCATGACCGGCCGGCGCCCGGCGCCGCCCGTCCGGTGCATGCGCAAGAGCTTGTCCGGCATACGGCTCCCTCCGGCCGGGGCGATCCGGCATAGTCACGCTACGTATTCGCCCGCGGCCGGCGAATCCCCCCGTCGGGGGGATAACCGGGGGAAGCGGCGGCGGGCCCTGGTGGTGCCAGCCCGGATTTCCTAGGGTGTCGGCATGGGAGGCCGACCCGTCCGCGTAGTCCTGATCGACGACCACGAGCTGGTCCTCGAGGGACTCAAGGCCATGCTGGCCCGGTTTGCCGGGCGGGTGCGGGTGGTCGGCGAGGCGGCCAGCGCCGATGAGGCCCTGGGGGTGGTGACCGGGCTGGCCCCCGACGTGGTGCTGTGCGATGTCCGGCTGCGCGGGTCCAGCGGCCTGGACCTGTGCCGGCGGCTGACCGAGCAGCACCCGGACTGCAAGGTCCTGCTGCTGAGCGTCTACGAGGACGAGCAGTACCTCTACCAGGCCCTGCGGGTCGGCGCGGCGGGCTACCTGCTCAAGCGGGTCGGCGGCGAGGAGCTGGTCAGGTCCCTGGAGCTGGCCTGCGCCGGGGAGACGGTGGTGGACCCGACGCTGGCCGGGCGGGTGGCCTCGTCGGCCGCCCGGCTGCACAGCCAGGAGTTCTGGCCGGGGGCGCGCCTCGGCCTCAGCCAGCGGGAGAGCGAGGTGCTGGGCTGCATCGTGGCCGGCCTGTCGAACCGGGCCATTGCCACCCGCCTGGTCATCGGGGACGAGACGGTCAAGAGCCACGCGCGGGCCATCTACCGCAAGCTCGGGGTCAGCGACCGGGCCGGAGCGGTGGCCGCGGCGCTGCGCGAGGGGGTGTTCCGGTGACCCGGCCCGAGGCCGGGCACGGGCTCGGCCTGGCCGACCCGGAGCGGGAGAACGCCCTGCTGACGGGCATCATCGAGGCCATCTCGGCGGGCCCGGAGCTGGGGCCGCTGGCCGCGAGCGTGGCGCGGCTCATCGTCGAGGCCACGGCCACCGACATCTGCTTCGTGCATGTCCTGGACGACAGCGACGGCGCGCTGACGCTGGCCGGCGCGACGCCGCCGTTCGACCGCCAGGTGGGCCGGGTCCGGCTGGCCCTGGGCGAGGGCGTGACCGGCTGGGTGGCCAGCCACCACCAGCCGGCGGTGATCCCCGAGCACAAGGAGGCCGATCCGCGTTACCGCTACTTCCCCGAGCTCGGCGGTCCGGGATACACCTCCATGGCGTCGGTGCCGATGAAGAGCCGCCCGGCCGGGCTGGTCGGCGTGCTCAACGTCCATACCCGGCAGCGCCGCGACTTCACCGACCGGGACGTGCGGCTGCTCACGTCGATCGGCAGCCTGGTCGCCGGGGCGATGCACCAGGCCCGGCTGCACCGGCGGCTGGCGGCCAGGGAGCAGGCCGCCGAGCGGTTCGCCGAGCAGGTCATCGCGGCCCAGGAGGCCGAGCGGCGGCGGCTGGCCGGCGACATCCACGACGGGATCACCCAGCGGCTGGTCAGCGTGGCCTTTCACCTGGACGCGGCCGTGGCCGCGATCGGGGGTGAGGACGCCTTCGCCGCCGGGGAGCTGCGCCGGGCCAGGGAGCTGACCGACCTGACGCTGGACGAGGCCCACGCGGCGATCTGGGGCCTGCGCCCGCCGGTGCTGGAGGATCTCGGCCTGGCCGACGGCCTGGCCAGCCTGGCCCGCTCGATCGCCCCGGTGACGGTGACGGTGACCGGCACCGGCGGCCAGCTGCCCGAGCACGTGGAGATCGCCCTGTACCGGATCGCCCAGGAGGCGCTGCAGAACGTGGTCAAGCACGCGCAGGCCAGCCAGGCCGAGGTCGAGCTGCGCTGCGACGCATCGCGCACCACGCTGCGCGTCACCGACAACGGGCAGGGCTTCGACCTGGCCGCCCGGCCGGGCGACGAGTTCTCCTACGGGCTGCGCAGCATGGCCGAGCGCGCCGAGCTGGTCGGCGGCCGGCTGACGGTCACCTCGCGGCCGGGGCTGGGCACCAGCGTGACGGCAACGGTGCCCGCGCGGCCGGCGTGAGTCCGCCGGGTCGCTGAGCTCCCGCGCCCTGGCGGCGGTCAGGCCAGCGCGTACTGGTCCGCGTCCGCCGGGCGGTAGCCGCCGCGCAGCGCGGCC
>JBOHCO010001138.1:0-3063 GCA_050698895.1 Streptosporangiaceae bacterium | reverse complement strand
TGTCCGCACCCATCTTGGTCAGGAACGCGATGACGTCCAGCACCTCGGGCTCGAGCGCACAGTTGTCGATGACCGTGGTGCCCGGCGTCATGCTGGCCGCCATGATCAGGTTCTCGGTGCCGGTATGCGACGGCGTGTCCAGGTACAGGTGGGCGCCCTGCAGCTTGCCCGCCTTGATGCAGATCTTGTCGCCCTGCTCGTCCACGATCGCGCCGAGCCGGGCGAAACCCCGGTAGTGGAAGTCCAGCAGCCGGCTGCCCAGGTTGCAGCCGCCGACACCCTCGATGACCGCTTCGCCGAGCCGGTGCAGCAGGGCGGGCACGAACAGCACCGAGGCGCGGAACCGGCCCGCGATGTCGGCGGGCAGCACCGAGCTGGTCAGGTCGGAGGCGTCGATCACGAGCGTCCGCTCGGCCTCGTGGAACTTGCACACCGCGCCCACGGCCTGAGCCAGCTCGACCGCCCGCCGCACGTCCTCGATGACCGGCACGTTTCTCAGGACCGTGCGGCCTTTCTCGGCCAGCAGGGAGGCCGCGATCATCTTGAGGGCGGCGTTCTTGGCTCCCTGTACGAAGACTGTCCCCTGAAGCGGGTTACCGCCGCGGACGCGATAGCGGGTCTCGGGACCGCTCGTCATCTGGCTGGAACTCCTGTCGCTCAGTTGCGCAGAATCTCTTGACCGGGTCAGCACGGACCCGCCTGCCGTGGCCGCCGGCCACCCGGGCGATAGCTCGCCCGGCACCTGGCCGCCTGCCTCACGTGTCGTCCAGTATTCCACCGCTTCTGCGCCTCCCAGACCACGAACACGGTGTTACGTAACGTATCGGAATGACTCCGAGGAGTAATAACCGGGGTGCTGTCAGTAAGTGTCCGCCATCGCGGTCTCCGGTCCGCACTCAGCTGAGACGCAGCTGACCCCCGGCTGGTTCCCCCCAGATCCAGCCCGCTGCAATCACATACCCGGCCGGCGGCCCCGGACTCGGCGACCAGCGAAAATCATCTCCAGGACTCCCCGGTGATCAGCTCGTAGGCCTCGATGTAGCGGGCCCTGGTGGCCTCGACGACGTCCGGCGGGATCTCCGGCGCGGGCGGGCGCCGGTCCCATCCGGTGGACACCGCCCAGTCGCGCACGAACTGCTTGTCCATGGCCGGCTGCGGGCGGCCGGGCTGCCACTGACTGGCCGGCCAGAACCGGGACGAGTCCGGGGTCAGCACCTCGTCGGCCAGCGTGATCGTGCCGTCCGGGGCCCGGCCGAACTCCAGCTTGGTGTCGGCGATGATCACCCCGCGATCCCGCGCGATGCGCTGACCGCGCCGGTACACGGCCAGCGTGAGCCCGCGCAACTGGTCCGCCGTCTCGGCGCCGGCCTCGCGCTCGACCTCGTCGAAGCCGATGAACTCGTCGTGCTGGCCCAGCTCGGCCTTGGTGGTCGGGGTGAAGACCGGCTCGGGCAGCTCCGAGCCCTCGACCAGGCCGGGCGGCAGCCGGACGCCGGAGATGGCGCCGGACGCCCGGTAGGACTCCAGCCCCAGGCCGGCCAGGTAGCCGCGGGCGATGCACTCGACCCCGATCATGTCCAGCCGCCGGACCCGGATGGCCCGCCCGGCCCACTCCGGCGGCACCCGGGTGGCCGAGATCACGTGGTTGGGCACCAGGTCGCTGAGCCGCTCGAACCACCACAGGGACAGCTGGGTCAGGATGGCCCCGCGGTCCGGGATCGGCGTCGGCAGCACCGCGTCGTAGACGCTGATCCGGTCGGAGGTCACCATGATCAGGTCGTCTCCGTCCGCGTAGATCTCGCGGACCTTGCCCGAGTGCAGCAGCTGCACGTTCCGTCCCTTCCCTCGGCCCTGGCTGAGCTTGTCCCTCGGCCCTAGCTGAGCTTGGCCAGCCGCTCGAATACCGGGCCGAGCCGTTCCACGTAGCGCTCGGGGCGGCAGACCTCGTCCAGCCGGGCCTCGTCCAGCGCCTGGCCCGCCTCGGCGGCCTGCTCGCGCAGGGTCTGGCGGAACGGTGTCCCGTCCCGCCAGGTCCGCATCGCGGCCGCCTGGACCAGCTCGTAGGCATCCTCGCGGGACATCCCGGCCGCCACCAGCTCGAGCAGCACGGCCGAGGTGTAGATCAGGCCGTGGCTGGACTCCAGGTTGGCCAGCATCCGCGCCGGGTCCACCTGGAGGCCGCTGACCAGCCGGGTTGTCTCGGCCAGCAGGAAGTCGGTGGCGATGGCCGCGTCGGGCAGCGCCACCCGCTCGGTGGAGGAGTGCGAGATATCCCGCTCGTGCCACAGCGGTATGCCCTCGAGCACCGGAACGATCTGGGCCCGCACGACCCTGGCCAGCCCGGCGATGCGCTCGGAGCGGACCGGGTTGCGCTTGTGCGGCATGGCCGACGATCCCTTCTGGCCCGACCCGAACGGCTCGGCCAGCTCGGCCACCTCGGTCCGCTGGCCGTGCCGCACCTCCAGCGCGATGGCCTCGCAGATCGTGGCGATCAGGGCCAGCACCCCGGTCCACTCGGCGATGCCGTCGCGGAGCACGACCTGGGTCGCCACGTCCGCGGGCCGCAGCCTGAGCTCGGCCATCACCTCGGCCTCGATGGCCGGGTCGATGTTGGAGTAGGTGCCGACCACGCCCGACAGCTTGCCCACCGCGACCGCCTCGCGGGCCCGGGCCAGCCGGTCCCGGCAGCGGGCGATGGCGAACGCGAAGTCGGCCATCCGGTGCCCCCAGACATCCGGCTCGGCGTGGACGCCGTGGGTCCGGCCGACCCGCAGCGTGGCCTGGTGCTCAAGCGCGCGCTCCCGGCTGGCGGCCAGCAGCTCGGCGCACTTGTCCAGCAGCAGGTCGCTGGCCTCGGTGAGCTGGAGGGCCAGGGCCGTGTCCAGCAGGTCGGACGAGGTCATGCCGAAGTGCACGTAGGCCGCCGCCTCGCGCGGCGCGGTGTTGTCGGCCCAGGCGGACAGGAACGCGATGACGTCGTGTCCGGTCACCGCCTCCAGCGCGGCCACGGCCTCGGGCGTCGGCGGCGGCGCGGCCCGCACCGGCGGCACCGCGTCGGCGGGC
>JBOHCO010001137.1:0-1778 GCA_050698895.1 Streptosporangiaceae bacterium | reverse complement strand
GGTGGTGACCGGCCCGGCCCGTGCCCCGGCCCGGGCCATGCTGCGCGCGGTCGGGCTCAGCGAGGAGGACCTCGAGCGGCCCCAGGTCGCCGTGGCCTCGTCCTGGAACGAGGTCACGCCCTGCAACGTCCACCTGAACGGCCTGGCCGCGGCGGCCAAGGAAGGCGTGCGGCAGGCGGGCGCGGTGCCGCTGGAGTTCGGCACCATCGCGGTCTCCGACGGCATCTCCATGGGCACCGAGGGCATGAAGGCCTCGCTGGTCAGCCGGGAGATCATCGCCGACTCGGTCGAGCTGATGATGCAGGCCGAGGGGTTCGACGCGCTGGTCGCGCTGGCCGGCTGCGACAAGTCGCTGCCCGGCATGCTGATGGCCTGCGCCCGGGTCAACGTGCCCGCCGCGTTCCTGTACGGCGGCACCATCCTGCCCGGCCACGCGCTGGGCCGGTCGCTGACCATCCAGGACGTGTTCGAGGCGGTCGGCGGGCACGCGGCAGGCGAGGTCTCCGACGCCGACCTGCTGGCCGTCGAGCGGGCCGCCTGCCCCGGCGCGGGGTCGTGCGCCGGGATGTACACCGCGAACACCATGTCGGCCTGCGCTGAGGCGCTGGGCATGACGCTGCCCGGCGAGGCCTCGGCCCCGGCCGTGTCGGCCGAGCGCACTGGGCTGGCCCGGCGCACCGGCGAGGCGGTGGTCGCAGCGCTGGCCGCCGGGCTGACCCCGCGGCAGATCATGACCAGGGCGGCGTTCCTGAACGCGGCCACCGTGGTGATGGCCACTGCCGGCTCCACCACCGCGGTGCTGCACCTGCTGGCCATCGCCCGCGAGGCCGGCGTGGAGCTGACCCTGGACGACTTCGACGCGGTCAGCCGGCGGACCCCGGTCATCACCTCGCTGCGGCCCTCGGGCCTGTACATCATGAGCGAGCTGGACCAGGCCGGCGGGGTGCCGGTGATCCTCCGTGAGCTCCTGTCGGCCGGGCTGATCGACGGCGACGCGCTGACGTTGAACGGGCGGACCCTGGGGGAGAACGTGTCGTCGGCGGGCTCGCCCGACGGGTCGGTGGTGCGGCCGGCGGCCTCGGCGTTCCAGCCCGACGGCGGGCTGGCCGTGCTGCGGGGCAGCCTGGCGCCGGGCGGCGCGGTGGTCAAGACGCCCACCATCGAGACGCTCGTGTTCGACGGGACGGCCCGGGTTTTCGAGCGCGAGGAGGACTGCTTCGCCGCCGTGACCGCCGGGCGCGTCGCCCGGGGCGATGTCCTGGTCATCCGGAACGAGGGCCCGCGGGGCGGGCCCGGCATGCGGGAGATGCTGGCTGTCACCGCGGCCATCAAGGGCGCGGGGCTGGGCCGGGACGTGGTGCTGGTCACCGACGGGCGGTTCTCCGGCGCGACGTTCGGGGCGTGCGTCGGGCACGTGGCCCCCGAGGCGTTCACGGGCGGCCCGATCGGGCTGGTCCGCGACGGCGACGGCATCCTGCTGGACGTGCCGGGGCGGCGGCTGGAGCTGGCCGTCAGCGAGGCTGAGCTGGCCCGGCGCCGGGCGCAGTGGCAGCAGCCCGCGCCGAACTACGCCAGCGGGGTGCTGGCCAAGTACGCGGCGCTGGTGTCGGGGGCCGACACCGGCGCGGTGTGCACCGTTCCGGATGGCCGGTGAAAGCGGCTTGACCTCAGCTCCGCTTTAACTCGTAGGCTGCGGAAATATGCGCACAAGATCAGCTAGCCGCGAGGGCCAGCCGCCGGTCCCGGAGTCCGGCGGGGGCGCCGGTGCGCCCGAGCCC
>JBOHCO010001136.1:0-2200 GCA_050698895.1 Streptosporangiaceae bacterium | reverse complement strand
GGCCCGCCCACAGCGCCCCGAACAGGATCGCGCGCTGCTCCGACGCGCTCTCCTGCATGGCGGACACCAGGCTGAGGGCACGGACGGTCTGGGCCAGCTGCGGGTCGCTGGCGGACTGGGAGATCTGATCGTCGAGGGCCAGGACATCGTTGATCACCGTGGTGTACTCGTTCACCACGACGAGCATCGGCAGCCTGGTGCCGGTCGCGGCCGAGCGCAGGTTGCCCAGCCCGTTGAGGGCGGTCAGCGCGGTCTGCGCGGCCTGCTGGGCCTCGACCGCGTAGGAGTCGTTGACCTGGCGCGCTACGGACTTCAGCTGAGCGGCCGCCCGGTCGGAGGTCTGGTAGGACTGGGCGAGGACGGACTGCTCGTTGGCGAACTGCTGTCCCGTGCTGCCCCGGCCGCCCGCCGCGCCCATCTGGATGAAGCCCGCGGTGAGGTCGCGCTCGTCCTCCAGGGACTGGGCCAGAACCGCGACCCGCTGGCCCAGCGTGGCCAGCGTGGAGACCCGCTGGTAGGACTCGGCGCTGCGGATCGACGACGCGATGGAGAAACCGCCGAGGCCGATGGCGGCGAGGGTCGGGATGATGATCAGGAGCAGCAGCCGGGACCGCACATGCCAGTTCTTCAGGGAGCGGCGCGAAGATCGCCCCGTCGCGGGCGAGCCCGACAGCGCACCGTGGGCGGAGCCTGCCGCCGTACCGCCGTCCGGCTCGCCGGGTACCGGTGCCTGCGGCGCGCGACCCTCGGCCGGCGCCATGGCCGGCGACTGGCTCGGTGCCCCCGAGTCAGCACCTGGGGCGTTATTGGTTCGGGACCGCACAGCCTCTGCGCCTCTCAACTGGCTACTGGCTACCGTGGCTCACATGACTACCGTGACGAGCCTGCACGCGCGCGGGACTTGCGGTGGAAGCGACATAACTAGCCCCCTTCCTCAGGTCAAGGCTCCGCGTGGCAGGACAACACAGCCGGCAAAAACTATCACCAGCTAGTCGGTTGCCGTGCATCAATACGACGAATGACTCAGAAGAACCGATAGTACGCGATTGCTTGCAGGATCGCTCGTCACGAGTAGGGTACTGCCTGGCATAGCGACAGTCTTCCGAACTGTCCGTCTCGGCATGCCAGGCTCGTTCAACCTTTCCCTAGCACGTTCGGAGGAGGCTCGTGAGGCTCGTGAGGCTTGCGCGGCCCAAGGCCCCCCTTAATCATCCTCGCGTCCTGGCCGCGGCGGCCGCGACCCTGGCGGTGGCCGGGCTGACCGCCGGGTGCAGCGGCGGATCAGGTGGCACCGCCGGTGCCACTGGCACGATCACGGTGGCCGCGATCAAGGGCGTCGACACCGCGCCCCTGTACGACGGGGCCAAGGCGGGCGGCGCCTTCGCCAGGGCGGGACTCAACGTCAAGATCGAGACCTACAGCTCGGTGGCCGCGGAGATCTCGGCGCTGCGGGCGGGCAAGGTCGACGTCGCGGCGGGTGACTACGTGGACTTCCTGTACGCCGCGTCGGTCAAGCCCGACCTCCTGATCGTGGCCGACGGCTATCACGCCGCGCCCGGCGTGATGGAGGTCCTGGCCCTGCCGAACTCGGGCATCACCTCAGCGCGGGGCCTGATCGGCAAGAAGGTCGGGACCCCGGAGCCGCAGGAGCTCAAGCGGAAGCCAGGCGGGGCCCCCTACAGCCTGGAGACGCTGGCCGCCCAGTCCGTGCTCACCGACGACAACCTCGACCCGGGCGGCGTCAGGTGGGATCCGATGCAGTCCGGGAACCTGGTCAGCGCCCTCGGCCACGGCCAGGTGAGCGCGATCGTCGTCCAGGAGCCGTACATCTACGAGGCCGAGAGCAAGCTCGGGGCGGTCGAGGTGTTCGACGCGTGCAGCGGGGCCACCTCTGATCTGCCGCTGTCCGGCTACTTCACCAGCAAGGCCTACGCCAAGCAGGACGGGCCGCTGCTGGTCTCCTTCCGCAACGAGCTCCAGAAGGTCCAGGCCAGCGCGGCCCTGCCGGGCCCGGTGCGCACAGTGCTGGCCAGCGAGCAGGGCATGCAGAAGTCGGCCTCGCTGATCACGATCGGGTCGTACCCGACCACGCTGAATCCGGCCAGCCCGCTGCGGGTCGCCACCCTGATGTTCAACTCCGAGGTCCTGAACCACGACCTGAACATCCCGGGCATGATCTTCCGCTAGCGAGGACCCGGAC
>JBOHCO010001135.1:0-1304 GCA_050698895.1 Streptosporangiaceae bacterium | reverse complement strand
CCGCGTGGCCACTGTACCTGTACCGCGGGCTGGTCGCCCTGGTCCTGGTGAGCATCCCGGTCGGCCTCGTGCTCGCCGAGTTCCGGTCAGTCTGAGCGCGTCACCCCGGCGGCAGCATCGCCTGGCTTCGGACAAATATCTGACGGGCGTACGGTTAAACCGTCCGCCGCCCACCTGATCCCAGGCTCCCAGCTGATCGTGGTGACGACACCGCAGGTTGCGGCGACGCAGCGGGCCGGCTCGCTCGGGGCGCAGTTGCACCAGGGGTCGCCGGAGTGATCGCGAACATGTCCTGCCTTCCTGCCTGCGCTGCGGCGGGCGAGTCGACGTCGTCGGCGCCGGGGGTGGTGCTGTCCGACCCCGGCTCACCCGCCGCCCGGCGGCTGATCAGGATCGCGCAGGTCCTCGCCGATCGACGCTTCCGCTAAAGTTCGATAGTGATAATTAAAATTACACGTATAGTAGAAAATATCCGGCCCGCAGGGCCGCAGCTACCACGGAGGCACGATGCGCCAGACCGGCGTCACTGAGCGGCCAGGAACCGCGTATCAGGGGGGCTGGCTGCCGGTGGCCCGGCGGGCGGCCGCCTTGCTCACCGCGGGCGGCGCTCTCGCCGTGATGGCGGGATGCTCCGGCCCGGCGCCAGGGCAAGCTGCGCTGCCCGTCATCACCGCTCGCTCCGTGCCCGGGCTTGGCACCATCCTGGTGAACGCCAAGGGTCACGCACTGTACATGTTCGTTCCGGACGGGCACAGGAAAGTGACGTGCACGAGCGAGTGCGCGGCTGTATGGCCGCCTGTCATGCTGCCGGCCGGGTCTGCGGCGAAGGCAGGGGCCGGAGTCAGGCCCGCGCTGCTCGGCTCTGACCCCGATCCGTCGGGCGGCCGGGTCGTCACCTACGCCGGGTGGCCGCTGTACACCGACGTCAGCGATTACCGGCCAGGCCAGGCCGCCGGCCAGGCCCTCGACCTGAACGGCGGGCTGTGGTACGTGATGCGTCCCTCGGGAGCCATCGTCCGCTCCGCCCGGTAAGCGCGAGTCATCGGGAAGCACGAGTCATCGGGAAGCACGAGTCATCGGGAGAACGGAGAGAACGTTGACCACCGACACCGCGGCCTATGAGGCGATTCGGGCGCATCACAGGCTGCTCAATAAGCAGTTCAGCGATCACGTTACGGCCGTGTCCGAGGCCGCGGCCGACGGGCAGCCACACGAGCTTGCCGTGGCCGAGCTGGTCGCCTACCTGGCCGAGGAGATACTTCCGCATGCGCTGGCCGAGGAGCAGACCATCTACCGGGGGCTGC
>JBOHCO010001134.1:0-2483 GCA_050698895.1 Streptosporangiaceae bacterium | reverse complement strand
GTGCTGGCCTAGCCGCGCGCCGGACTGGCCGCGCGCCGGACTGGCCAGCGCCGGACTAGCCCGCGCCGGAGACGGCCACCGCGACCGGGAAGTTCCCGACCCGGATAGGCGCGAAGGCGTGCCGGGTGCGGGTGCTGACCAGGCTGACCTGGCCCGAGTAGCTGTCCACCACCACCGCGATGCCGCCCGCGACGGTCAGCGTGGTCGGGTACGAGTACAGCCCGACCGAGATCGGCTTCCCGCGCCGGCCGGTCACGGCGTCGATGGGCGTCAGCGTGCCGGAGATCGTGCCGACCACGTACGCCGTGCCGCCGGACATGGCCACCGCGGCCGGCGAGTAGCCGACCCGGATGGTCCGGGCCCGCCCGGTCGCGGTGCTGATCGCGGTCACCGCGTCGGAGTCGCCGTCGACCACGTCCACGGTCCGGCCGCCCGGCGCGACGGCCAGGGCATCCGGGGCGTGCCCGGCCGGGATGGGAGGCCCGGCCCGGCCGGTGGCCACGGTGATCGGGGTGACGGTGTCGGCGCCGAAGCTGGCCACGTAGGCGGTGCGCCCGCGCGGGCCGAAGGCCAGGGCGACCGGGAACGCGCCGACCCGGATCGGGCGGCCGGCCCGGTCGGTCCTGGTGCTGATCGGCGTGACCGAGCGGCTCCCCCAGTCCAGCACGTAGGCGAGCCGCCCGTCGGGGGTGATGGCGATGCCGCGCGGATCGGCCCCGACCCGGATCGGGCGGCCGGCCCGGTCGGTCCGGGTGCTGATCGGCGTCACGGTGCCCGAGCCGCTGTTGGCCACGTAGACCGTCCGGCCGTCCGGCGTGACCGCGACCGCCCACGGGTCAGAGCCGACCCGGATCGGCCGCCCCGGCCGGCCGGTCGCCGTGGCGATGGGCGTCACCGTGCCCGAGCCGCTGTCGGCCACGTAGACGGTCCGGCCGCCGGGCGTGACGGCCAGCGCGCGAGGCTCGGCGCCGACGCGCACCGGCGGGCCGGCCTTGCGAGTGCGCAGGCTGACCGGCGTGACCGTCCCGGAGGCATAGTTCGCCACCCACGCGACCGGCGAACGTTCTTCATTTCCCTTAACAGCCGTCGTCAGCCGGGCCCTACCCCGTCCCGAGACAGGCTGCCTGGCCGGAATGGGCGGCGCGGGCCTTACGACGGGGCGAGCCCGGTCCGGCCCAGGCTGACTCGGCCCTGGCTGGTCAGATCCAGGCTGGCCCGGCCCGGGCTGGCCGGGGGACGCCGACCGGCCGAAGATGGCATTCACCGGCTGGGCGTAGCGATCGTTGGCGGTCAGCGTGCCCAGGCCCAGCGCCGCCTCGATGGTGCGCAGCAGGCTGTAGTGCGTGAACCGCTGGCGGGTCACGAAGTCCCGCCGGACGCCCGCCGAGCCCAGGACGATCGTCGGCGTCCGCTGGGCCGGGCGCTGGCCGTCCTGGGCGTCCTCGTCGAACGTGATGATGGCCAGCGACCGCTGCGTCCGCCAGGCCGGCGAGCGCATGATGGCGTTCAGCTCGCGGGCCAGGAAGTCGTCGCCCGCCTTGATGCCGCAGCCCTCCATGTCGGTGCAGTCGTCCGGCGCCACCCAGGCGAAGTTCGGCGTGGTCGACGCCCTGGCCAGGTCGGCGGGCAGCGACTCCAGCGGGACTACGTGCCGCGCGCAGTAAGCCGGGCGGTCCCGCACGTCGGCGAAGTACATCATCGGCTGGTCGTCGTTCCAGTAATAGGTGTGCACCGTGTCGTCGCACGGCCCGGCCGCGCTCTGCAGGTAGGTCTTCCAGGTCTCGTGGGCGGCGTCGATGAGGTCGCCGATGTTGCGGGCCCGGATGGTGTAGAGCGGGTTCTCCTCCTCCGGGTCGGTGGGCGGCACGCCGAACGTGCTCCCGCCGGCCAGCGCCAGGTAGTTGCCGTCGCTCGGGTGCTCCTCGGCGTAGAACTGGGCCAGCAGGCTCGAGCGGGGCAGCAGGTGGTTCAGGTACGGCGCCTGCCGGGTGTTGCCGATGACCGAGTGGTAGTCCTGGTTCTCGAAGTAGAACAGGAACACGTGCTGGAAGCGCGGCACCCGCGGGGTCGGCGGGGCGGGCGGCCCCGGCGGGCGGACCGGCGCCGCGACGGTCAGGCTCAGGTCGCCGCCCACCGCCCGGTTGTAGCCGGTGACCGGGGCGTACGGGCCGTCGACGTCGCGTAGTGAGGTGGCCAGCACCAGCCGGACCTGCGCGGACGCGGCGCCAGCGGGCAGGGTCCCGGTGCTGGTCCGGCGGGCCAGCGTGGCGTGGCCGCGCCTCGTGCGGCCGACCGGGCCGATGACCCGCTGCGCCAGCAGCCGCCCGCTGGACGACAGGAACCGGACCCGGACCTCGGCCCAGCTCGTCGCGGTGCCGCCCAGCCAGGCCGACAGCCGGTAGCGGGTGCCGCGCGGCGCCGGCCGGCCCGAGCCCACCCGCAGCGCGGCCCGCTGCACCAGGCTGGCCGTGCCCCCCGCGCCC
>JBOHCO010001133.1:0-2849 GCA_050698895.1 Streptosporangiaceae bacterium | reverse complement strand
GCCGGCGCCAGGCCAGCCTGGCCCGGCCCGGCCCCGGCCGCTCCATCCCCGGCCGCCCCGGCGCCGTTACCTGACCGTGCGGGCCGGCGCGGACCGCCGGATACTCGCGGGCGCCCTGGCCGGCGGTGTCGGCTGCGACCTCGCCGTCCACGGCGGACCCTCCTCAATTTCCCTAACAGGGCTGGCCATCCTGGTGGCCATCACGGTCGTGTGCTCCCGCCGGGCGGGCGGAAGGACCGGACGGCTGCTGCTCGGCGCTGGATCACTTATCGCGCTCCTGCTCACCCTCCGGTCGAGCCCCTGGGTGACGGTCCCGGTGACCCTGGCCGTCGCCGGCCTCCTGGTCCTGGGCACCTCGCTGAGCGGCGACAACGGCCGGGCCGCCGCCACCTTCCCGGCCCTCGCGGCCCGGCTCGCGCTGGTCGCAGGCCATCTGGTCCTGGCGCCGGGCATGTTCCGGCCCTGGGGGCGGCCGCCCGCGGGCGAGGCCATCCGCGAGCGGGCGGGCGCGGTGGGCCGCGGGGCGCTGCTCGGCGCCCCGGTCCTGCTCGTGGTCGGCTGGCTGCTGGCCGCGGCCGACCCGATCTTCCGGTCCTGGTTCGACCTGCCGCTGATCCTCCAGCACCTGCTCCTGGTGCTCGTCGGGGCCTGGGTCACGCTCGGCCTGATCCGGGCGGCCAGCGCCGAGGAGCCGGCCCCGGCCCTCCCGGCCGGGCCGGCGCTGGGCGCGGTCGAGGCCACCGTGGTGCTGGGCGGCCTGTGCGCGCTCTACGCCGCCTTCGTAGCGGCCCAGTTCGTGGCCCTGTCCGGGGCCGGCCACCGGATCCTGGTCACCCGCGGCCTGACCTATGCCCAGTACGCCCGCGGCGGCTTCTTCCAGCTGCTGGCCTGCGCCGCGATCACGCTGATCGTGCTGCTGGGCGTGCGGGCCCTGGCCGGCCCGGCCCGGGCCGGGCTGGCGGCGGCGTCCGGGCTGACCGTGGCCCTGACCGTCGGCGTGGTGGTCATGGCGATCCTGCGGCTCCGGCTCTACGAGGCCCAGTACGGACTGACCATGCTGCGGCTGGCCTGCCTGGTCACCGCGGCCTGGATCGGCATCGTGTTCCTCCTGCTGGGCGCCACGCTGCCGCGCCGCGGCCTGCCGCGGCGGTACTTCCCGGCCGCCGTGATCACCTCGGCCCTGGCCTTCGTCGCCGTCTGGGGCGCCGCCAACCCGGCCGCCATCGTGGCCCGGACCGACCTGCAGCGGGCCGAGCACGGCCGGCCGCTGGACGTCGGCCAGGCGGCCCGGCTGGGCCCGGACGCGATGCCGGCGCTGCTGGCCGGGCTGCGCCACCTCGACCCGGCCCGGGCCGCCGAGCTGGGCCAGGCGATCTGCGCCCAGCCGATGGGCTCGCACACGGGCCTGGCGTTCAACGTGTCCCGCCTGCTGGCCAGCCGCGCCCTGGCCGGGCGGTGCCGATGACCAGCACCGACCGGAACCCGGGTCCGCGACCGGGCTTCCTCCTCCCCCAGGGGGAGGTACCAGACTGGGGCCATGGCCTCCTCGCTGGCGATCGGGGACTTCTCCCGCGCGACGCACATGAGCATCAAGACCCTGCGCCACTACCACCGCGTGGAACTGCTGGAGCCCGCCGACGTGGACGAGTTCACCGGGCACCGCCGCTACACCCCCGACCAGATCCCCACCGCCCAGGTGATCAAGCGGTTCCGGGACCTGGACATGCCCATCGAGGACATCCGGCGGGTGCTGGCCGCGCCCGACGTCGCCACCCGCAACCGCCTCATCGCCGACCACCTGGACCGGCTGGAGCAGGGCCTGGCCCGCACCCAGCAGGCGGTCAGCTCGCTGCGTGACCTGCTCGACCACCCGCAGGACGCGGTGCGCGCCGACATCAGCCACCGCAGCGTCGCGCCGGCCCCGGCCGCGGCCATCACCGCCGTGGTCGGCATGGAGGACGTCGGCGCCTGGTACCAGGGCGCCGTGGGCGAACTGCGGGCCACGATCGAGGCCCAGGACGTGGCGATCGGCGGGCCGCCGGGCGGGATCTACGACACCGACCTGTTCGCCCACGAGCGCGGCCGGGCCACCGTGTTCATCCCCTGCGCCGGGGCGGTCCGCCCGGTCGGCCGCGTCGAGGCGCTGGTGGTACCGCCCGCCGAGCTGGCCGTCATCGTCCACGAGGGCGGGCACGACCACATCGACCGCGCCTACGGCGCGCTGGCCGACCACGTGACCCGGCACGCCCTGGGCGTGGACGGGCCGATCCGCGAGTACTACCTGGCCGGCCGCCTGGACACCCCGGACGCGGCCGCCTGGCGGACCGAGATCGGCTGGCCGATCTTCCAGACCAGCCGCGGCTAGGGCCCGCTAATGGGCGCGCGTCGCTGGCGGCCCGGCTGTTACCGTTGATGTCATGAAGCGCGCAGGACTGACGACGACGCCGGAGGATGTCCCGGCGCGCTGCCTCTTGTCGTAGCGACATTGCTGTATCGACAGGTTGTATCGACAGAGTCTTACCGAAAGCCCCGGGGCCGAGCGCCCCGGGGCTTTCGTCTTGTGGTCACTCGCCCCGACTACCTGGCGAGGAGATCACGATGCCCGACCACCGCAAGCTCGGCCGCGAGCTGGGCCTGTTCGACACCGATCCGCTCATCGGCGCCGGCCTGCCCTACTGGCTGCCCGACGGCGCCGCCGTCCGGCACGCCCTGGAGGAGTACCTCCGGGGCGCCGAGCACCGGGCGGGCTACCAGCACGTGTACTCGCCGGTGCTGGCCAAGCGCGAGCTGTACGAGATATCCGGGCACTGGGCCCACTACCGCGACGACATGTACCCGCCGATGCGCCT
>JBOHCO010001132.1:0-2616 GCA_050698895.1 Streptosporangiaceae bacterium | reverse complement strand
CGCCGGAGAGGTGATGCGGCTGCTGCACCGGGCATGCCAGCGGGGCGTGGCCGCGGTGGTGGTGACCCACGATGCGCGGCTGGCCGCCTGGGCTGACCGGATAGTCCTGTTGCGCGACGGGCGGCTGACCGGCCAGACGACCCGGCCGCCCGGCCCTGAATCCCTGCTCACGCCGGGGGAAATCCGGTGAGCACCGCCGCGGGTGACCTCGGCGGCCTGGCCGCGGGCGCGGACGGCGGCGCCGTCGCCCGGCGGGCGGTGTTTCGCTGGGGCTGGCGGCTGTTCCGCCGCGAATGGCGTCAGCAGATGCTGGTGTTCGGGTTGCTCACCGTGGCGGTTGCGGCCATGGTGACGGGCAGCGCGGTGGCAGTGGCCGCTCCGGGTCAGCCGGGCGAGGCGACGTTCGGGACGGCTCCGGCGATGATCACGCTGCCGGGTCCCGATCCGCGGCTTGCGGCCGCCATCGCGGCCATCAGGCAGCGGTACGGCCCGGTGAATGTCATCGAGAACGAGAACCTCAGCACCGGCACGGCGCAGGGCGTGCAGCTTCGGGCGGAGGACCCGTACGCCCGGTTCAGCGCGCCGATGCTGGCCCTGGTCTCGGGACAGTACCCGGCCGCGCCCGGGCAGGTGGCGCTGACCGGCGCTGCCGCGGACCAGTACGGGGCGCGCAGGGGCGGCGTGGTCCGCCTGGCGGGACGGACCTGGCGCGTGACCGGGATCGTGCAGAACCCGAGCAACCTGCTAGATGAGTTCGCGCTGGTCGAGCCCGGTCAGGTAACCGCGCCCACGCAGGTGTCGATCCTGCTGGACGCCAGCCGGGGCAGTATCCGGGGCCTGCCATCCGCGGCGTCGGTGTCTTACCCGGGCACCGGCGGTTCCGGCATCAGCCCGGCAGTGATCGCGCTCACGGCGTCGGTGCTGGGCCTGGTGTTCACCGGCCTGGTCGCGGTCGCCGCCTTCACGGTCATAGCGCAGCGGCGGCTGCGCGCCCTGGGCATGCTCAGCAGCCTGGGCGCCACCCAGCGCCACGTCCAGCTGGTCATGGTCGCCAACGGCGCGGCCGTCGGCGGCGCGGCGGTGATCGCCGGGGCGATCACCGGCTTCGGCGCCTGGCTCGCGTATCTCCCGCACCTGCAGGAAGCCAGCGGCCACGTGATCGACCCGCTCAGGCTGCCCTGGCCGGCGATCATCACCGGGATGGCGCTGACGGTCATCACCGCGATGCTGGCCGCACGCCAGCCAGCGCGCACGCTCGCACGGATTCCCGTGGCCGCCGCACTATCGGGCCATCCGCCGGAGCCGCGGGCCGTGCACCGGTCCGCAAAGGGCCTGGCCACACTCGCCGCCGGGCTGGCCCTGCTGCTGTTCACCGGCGGCCGGAGCGGCGGGTCCCTGCCCATCGGCCTGATCGCCGTGGCGGCCGGGATGTGCCTGCTTTCGGGCACCTGCGTGACGGCCCTGGCCGCGGCGGCGCGACCGCGGTCACCGGTAGCGGTACGCATCGCGCTGCGCGACCTGGCGCGCTACCGGGCCCGCTCCGGCGCCGCGCTGGCGGCGGTGAGCTTCGCGGTGTTCCTGGCCATGCTGATCACCCTCGCCGCCAGCTTCCGGTTCTCCCTGCCGCTGGACTGGACCGGGCAGAACATGACCTCCAGCCAGCTCATCGTCCACGCGAGCGCCCCGGGACCCCGGGCGCTGCACGCGGAGGTACCCGCGCTGTCGTCTCAGCTACACGCCCGGCGAGCACTACCCCTGTACACCGCGGTATCCGCTCACCAGAACCAGGGACCGGAGACTTCCGCCACGCTCGCGCAGGCTGGAACCTTGAGGAACAACTTCAGCGGAACCGTGTACGTGGCCACCCCGGCGCTGCTCGCCGACTACCGGATCAGGCCCGGCGAGATAGGTGCCAGCACCGACGTCCTCACCATGCGACCGGGCCTGGCCTCCGCGCCGGACATGCAGCTGACGACCTGCTATTCACCCCTGGTCAGCAACACCACCTGCCCGGCCGTCACCAGTATCTCCGATCCGGTTATCCAGACCTTCAGCACCCTTCCCAGCGGGACCTCGGCACCCAACACCGTCATCACCATGCGCGGCGTCCAGGCCCTGCACGCCAGGATGCTGCTGACCGGATATCTCGTGCAGGCCCCCAGGCCGCTGACCCCGGTCCAGATCAGCTCCGCCCGCTCGGCCGTCACGGCAGCAGGCGGGACGCTGGAATCCAAGTCCGGCGAGCTCGGGCTCGCGCAGATCACCAGCGGGGCGACCGCCACCGGGATCCTCATCGCCCTCGGCGTGCTCGCCATGTCAGTCGGTCTCATCCGCAGCGAGAGCGCCGGCGACCTGCGAACGCTGACCGCTGTCGGCGCGTCCAGGACCACGCGCCGCACGATCACCAGCGCGACCGCAGGTGCACTCGCGCTCCTCGGGGCCGCACTCGGCTCGGCGGTAGCCTTCGCCGCGGTAGCGGCCTGGGCGCCGGGCCGCATCGTCGCCACGCTCGCCCTCGGGCCCTGGCACGATGTGCTGCTGATCCTGGCCGGCCTGCCCGTGGCCGCAGTCGTTGCTGGATGGCTGCTCGCGGGCCGCCAGCCCTCGGTGGTCTCG
>JBOHCO010001131.1:0-2827 GCA_050698895.1 Streptosporangiaceae bacterium | reverse complement strand
TCTCGGCCGCGACGGCGCCGGCCTGCTCGACGGCCTGGTCGGTGGTGCACGACAGCACGACCAGGCCGGCGCCCACCTGGCGGGCCAGCCCGGCGATCTCGGCCGCCGGCAGGTCGGCGGCCAGGTGATGGACGAGCCAGTGGTCCTCGCGCAGGCACGCCGCGGCCATCAGGGCAGGCAGGCCGTGCCGCTCGCCCGGCGGCGTGGTCACCACCGCGATGCCCCGCGGCCGGCCGGCCGGCTGCCGCGCGTGCACCGCGATCAGGCGCTCGCAGATGGCGCTGGCCCGGTGCTCCTGCGCGATCGAGACCCGGCCCGCGGCCCAGTCGTCGCCGATGCGGCGCAGCGCGGGCCCGATGACCCGCTGGCACAGGTCGGCCAGCGGCACGCTGCCGGCCAGCCGCTCCAGCCCGGACCTGGCCTGGGTCTCCTCGCCGCCGGCGATGGCCGCGTACAGCCGGCCGGCCTGGGCGGGCCAGTCCCGCACCCGGACCTCGCGGGCGGGCTCGCGGCCCAGGTCCCGCCGGGTGCGCAGCGCGCGCACGTCCTCGTCGCTGACCTCATAGCCCCGGCCCACCTTGCGGGCGGGCAGCACCCCCTCGCGCACCCAGCCGTAGGCGGTCTGGTAGTGCACGCCGAGCGTCTCGGCGGCCTCGCGTAGCTGCATGGACGGCTCCCGGAGTTTGCACCTGAGCTTAGTGTAATTTAGTCTTGTTTTCTAGCTGGCGGAGTTTTCTGGCTGGCGGACGAGCAGACAGGGGGGCGTCATGGTGCTAGCCCGGCCGCGGGCCGCCGTCATCGGCGCCGGCGTCGCCGGCCTGACCGCCGCGCACATTCTCCAGCGGGACTACGACGTCACGCTGTACGAGGCCGACGGCCGGCTGGGCGGGCACGCCGACACCCACGAGGTGGTCACCGCTGACGGGCGGCCGGCCGCCCTGGACACGGGGTTCATCGTGCACAACCCCGCCACCTACCCCGGCCTGGCCCGGCTGTTCGCCGAGCTGGGCGTGGCCACCTCGCCGACCGAGATGAGCATGTCGGTCCGGTGCCAGGGCTGCGGCCTGGAGTACGCGGGCTCGCTCGGGGCGGGCGGCCTGTTCCCCACGCCGGGCACCCTGGCCCGGCCGTCCTACGCGCGACTGCTGGCCCGCGTCCCGGCCTTCTACCGGCAGGCCCGGCGGCTGCTGGGCGGGCCGGCTGACGACTCGCTCACGCTGGGCGAGTTCCTGCGGGCCGGCCGCTACCCGTCCTACTTCACCGGCCACTTCGTGATCCCGCTGGTCGCCGCGGTGTGGTCGTGCTCGCCCGCCGAGGCGCTGGGCTACCCCGCGGCCTACCTGTTCCGGTTCCTGGACCACCACGGCATGCTCTCGGTCCGCCGGGCGGCGGGCTGGCGGACGGTGGCGGGCGGCTCCCGGTCCTACGTCGACCGGATCGCCAAGGGCCTGTCCAGCGTCCAGGCCGGCCAGCCGGTGCGGGCCGTGCGGCGCGGGCCCGGCGGCGTCGAGGTGCGCGATGACAGCGGGGCCAGCGCGAGGTTCCGCTGCGCGGTCATCGCCGCCCACCCCGACCAGGCGCTGCGGCTGCTCGACCCGCCCACCCCGGCCGAGCGCGAGGTCCTCGGCGCGTTCCGCTACCGGTCCAGCGCGGTCGCGCTGCACACCGACACAAGCCTGCTGCCCCGGGCCGGGCGGGCCCGGGCCTCCTGGAACTACCTGCTCGGCGACTGCGCGGGGGCCGCCGAGCAGGTGCACGTCAGCTACTACCTGAACCGCCTGCACCGGCTGGCCGGCCCGACCGACTACCTGGTCACGCTCAACGCCCTGGACCAGGTCCGGCCCGGCGCCGTCATCGACCGGATGAGCTACGCCCATCCGCTGTACACGTCCCGCTCGGTCGCTGCGCAGCGCCGGCTGCCGGACCTGAACTCCCCGGCGCTGGCCTACGCCGGCGCCTACCACGGCTGGGGATTCCACGAGGACGGGTGCCAGTCCGGCGTCCGGGCGGCCCGGGCCCTGGGGGTCCGGTGGTGACCGCCGCCCTGTACCCGTGCCAGATCACCCACGTCCGGACCCAGGCGGTGCGCCGGTCCTTCCGCTACGGCAGCTACCTGTGGCTGGTCGACCCCGACGACCTGCCGCCAGTGCCCTGGCTGCTGCGGCCGCTGGCCCGCTTCCGGGCCCGCGACCACCTCGGCGCGCCCGGATCCACGATCCGGGCCAACGTCGACGCCTACCTGGCCCGGCGCGGCATCGACCTGGCCGGCGGCCGGGTGCTGATGCTGGCCAGCGCGGCCACGCTGGGCCGCGCGTTCAACCCGCTCAGCCTGTTCTGGTGCTACGCCGCCGACGGCCGCCTGGCGGCGGTGCTGGCCGAGGTGCACAACACCTACCGGGGGCGGCACGTCTACCTGCTGCGCCCCGACGCGGCCGGCCGGGCCGGGGCGGCCAAGTCGTTCTACGTCTCGCCGTTCCTGCCGCTGGCCGGCCAGTACCGGATGCGGCTGCCCGAGCCCGGCGGCCAGCTGCGGCTCAGCATGACCCTGGACATCGACGGCAGCCCGGCCCTGACCGCCTCGGTGCGCGGCGTCCGCCGCGAGTACTCCCGCGCGGCGCTGCTGCGCTGCCTGCTGCGGTACCCCGGCGGCGCCGCGCGGGTGAGCCTGCTGATCCGGTGGCAGGGGCTGCGGCTGTGGGCCCGCCGGCTGCCGGTGTACCGCCGCCCGGCCGGCCCGGCGCTGGACGGCACCCAGTGACCGCCGCCGCCGAGCGCCAGCACCCGCGAGCCCTTGGCGCCGCGGCCGAGGGGACCGGCCCGCTGGTCC
>JBOHCO010001130.1:0-4464 GCA_050698895.1 Streptosporangiaceae bacterium | reverse complement strand
GTATTAACGTAACGGTCGACGGGGTCAGTTACGTCGATCAGGTGGAGCCTCGGCTGCTACTGGTCCACTACCTGCGGGAAACCGTGGGGAAGACCGGCACTCCGATCGGCTGCGATACCTCTAACTGCGGTGCGTGCACGGTCCTCATGGACGGGATCTCGGTCAAGAGCTGCTCGGTACTCGCCGTTCAGGCCGATGGCTCCGATATCACGACAATTGAGGGGATCTCCGGTAATGGCGGCGCGGCGAACGGGGAACTGCATCCCCTCCAGCGGGCCTTTCACGAAGAGCACGCCCTCCAGTGCGGCTACTGCACGCCGGGGATGATCATGGCCGCGGCTGACCTGCTCCGGGACAATCCGCACCCGACCGATGAGGAGATCCGCGAGGGCCTGGAGGGCAACCTCTGCCGCTGCACCGGCTACGAGAACATCGTCCGCGCGGTCCGGCGCGCCGCGCAGCACGGAGTACAGGCAGGAGCGCAGTCATGACCGCGACCGAGGAGCGGCCGGCCACCCAGATCGGTGCCGCCCGGCTCCGCAAGGAAGACGCCCGCCTGATCACCGGCCAGACCATGTGGACCGACAACATCACCCTGCCCGGCCACCTGCACGTGGCCTTCCTGCGCAGCCCGTTCGCCCACGCGAAGATCAACAGTGTCGACGTCAGCGCGGCCCGCCAGCTGCCCGGCGTGGTGGCCGCGTTCTCGGGCGCCGACTTCGCTGCGGAGCAGGGCAGCCTGCCGTGTGCCTGGCCGGTGACCGAGGACATCGTGATCCCGGCCCACCCGGCGATGGCCACCGACGAGGTCCGCTACGTGGGCGAGATCGTGGCCGCCGTCGTGGCCCGCGACCGGTACGCCGCCGCCGACGCCGTCTCTGCCATCGACGTCGACTACGAGCCGCTGTCGCCGGTGCTGGACATCAGGACCGCGCTGGACGAGGGCTCGCCCCAGGTGCACGAGGCGGGCAACAAGAGCTACGAGTGGGTCTTCGCCAACGGCGACCTCGACGCGGCGTTCCGCGACGCGCCGGTGGTGCTGGAGCGCAACTACCGGCAGCAGCGGCTGATCCCGTGCGCCATGGAGCCGCGCGCGGTGGTGTGCCAGCCGATCGGCGACGAGTACACGATCTGGTCGGCGACCCAGATTCCGCACGTGCTCCGGTTCCTGCTGGCCGCGATCACCGGCATCCCGGAGCAGAACCTGCGGGTGATCGCGCCCGATGTCGGCGGCGGGTTCGGGTCCAAGCTCCAGGTCACCGCCGAGGAAGAGCTGGTCCTGCTGATCGCGCGCAGGCTCGGCCGGCCGGTCAAGTGGACCGAGTCCCGCAGCGAGGGCAACATGGCCGTCCACCACGGCCGCGACCAGTGGCAGCGGATCAGGATCGCCGCCGACCGCGACGGCCGGATCCGCGGCCTGTCCGTGGACCTGCTGGCCGACATGGGCGCCTACCTGATGCTGGTCACGCCCGGCGTCCCGCTGCTCGGCGCCTTCATGTTCAACTCCATCTACAAGATGGACGCCTACTCGTTCCGCTGCACCGGGATCTTCACCACCAAGATGCCCACCGACGCCTACCGCGGCGCGGGGCGGCCCGAGGCCACCTTCGGCATCGAGCGGATCATGGACGACCTCGCCGCCGAGCTGGGCATCGAGCCCCTGGCGCTGCGCGAGCGCAACTGGATCAGGCACGAGGAGTTCCCGTTCACCACGATCGCCGGCCTGACCTACGACTCGGGCAACTACGAGGCGGCCACGGCCAAGGCCAGGGAGCTGTTCGACTACGACGCCCTGCGCCGCGAGCAGGCTGAGCGCAATGCCAGGGGCGACAAGGTCCGGCTCGGGATCGGCATCTCCACGTTCACCGAGATGTGCGGCCTGGCCCCGTCGCGGGTGCTGGGCTCGCTGTCCTACGGCGCGGGCGGCTGGGAGCACGCGGCCATCCGGATGCTGCCGACCGGCAAGGTAGAGGTGGTCACGGGCTCGAGCGCGCACGGCCAGGGACACGAGACGGCCTGGAGCCAGATCGTGGCCGACCAGCTGGGCGTGCCGTTCGAGGACATCCGGGTGCTGCACGGGGACACCCAGGTCGCGCCCAAGGGCATGGACACCTACGGCTCCCGGTCGCTGGCCGTCGGCGGCCTGGCCCTGGTCTCGGCCTGCGACAAGGTCATCGAGAAGGCCAAGGTCATCGCGTCGGCCATGCTGGAGTCGCCGCCGCAGTACGTGGAGTTCTCCCGCGGGGTGTTCCACTCACGGGCCGGCACCGGGGCGAGCAAGACCATCCAGGAGATCGCGCTGGCCACCTTCGCCGCGCACGACCTGCCCGACGGCGTCGAGCCGTCGCTGGACTCCGACGCCACCTACGACCCGGACAACTTCTCGTTCCCGCACGGGACGCACCTGTGCGCGACCGAGGTCGACACCGAGACCGGGTTCGTCAAGATCCGTTCCTACGTGGCGGTGGATGACGTCGGGGTGGTGGTCAACCCCATGATCGTCGAGGGCCAGGTCCACGGCGGTCTGGCCCAGGGCATCGCCCAGGCCCTGTACGAGGAGGGCGTCTACGACGACGACGGCAACCTGGTGACCACGACGCTGGCCGACTACCTGCTGCCGTCGGCGTCCGACCTGCCGTCGTATGTCACTGACCGGACCGAGAGCCGGGCGGCCAACCGGCTCGGGGTCAAGGGCGTCGGCGAGGCGGGCACCATCGCGTCCACGCCGGCCGTGGTCAACTCCATCCTCGACGCGCTGCGGCCGCTCGGGGTCAAGGACGTCGTCATGCCGTGCACGCCCGAGCGGGTGTGGCGGGCCATCCAGGCGGCTAGCAATGGAGGTGGCGCATGATCCCGGCCAGTTTCGACTACGTGCGGCCGGCGTCGCTGCCCGAGGCCATCTCGGCCCTGGCCGGCGGCGGCGAGGACGCGAAGGTCATCGCGGGCGGGCAGAGCCTGCTGCCGCTGCTCCGGCTGCGGCTGGCCTATCCGTCGCTGCTGGTCGACACCGGCGGCCTGGCCGAGCTGCGGGGGGTCAGCGACACCGGGGACGCCCTGGTCATCGGGGCCGGCACCACGCACTACCAGGTCACCCGCGACCCGCTGATCGCGGCGCACTGCGGCCTGCTGGCGCAGGCCACGGGCATGGTGGCCGACCCGGCGATCCGGCACCGGGGCACGCTGGGCGGCTCGCTGGTCCACGGCGACCCGGCCGGCGACCTGCCGGCCGTGATCCTCGCGCTGGACGCGGTGCTGCTCGCCACCGGCCCCGCGGGGGCGCGCGAGATCCCGGCCGGGGAGTTCTTCGTGGACTACCTGACGACGGCCCTTGTGCCGGGCGAGATCCTGACCGGGGTGCGGGTGCCCAAGCTCGGGCCTGGTTGGGGCTATCGTTACGAGAAGTTTCACCGAACGGCGCAGGCGTGGGCCACTGTGGGCGTCGCCGCGCTGGCGAGGCGTTCCGATGGCCACGTGGCCGAGGCGCGAATCGGGCTGACCAACATGGGGTCGGTTCCGGTCCGGGCCGCGGCCGCTGAGTCGGCTGTCGCGGGAGCGGAGGCCAGCGTGGCCGCCCTGCGGGCAGCCGCCGCCAGCGCAGCCGATGGAACGCAGCCACCGGCCGACCTGCACGGCGCGCCCGACTACCGTCGCCACCTCGCGCGGGTCCTGACCGGCCGAGCACTCGAAGCGGCAGTGGGAGTATGACATATGGAGCTAAAGCACTCATTCACCGTTCCGGTTTCCCTTGACCGAGCGTGGGATGTGCTGCTGGACGTCGAGCGGGTGGCGACCTGCATGCCAGGCGCCTCCCTCGACTCCGTGGACGGGGACGACATCGCCGGGAAGATCAAGGTCAAGGTCGGCCCGATCACGCAGGTCTACGCGGGCAAGGCGCACTTCACCGAGCGGAACCGCGAGGCCCGTGTCGTCACGCTGGAGGCGTCGGGCAAGGAGACCCGCGGCTCGGGGACCGCGTCGGCCACGGTGCGCTCCGAGCTTGTCCCCGACGGGGACCAGACCCAGGTCACGGTGCTCACCAACCTGAACGTGACGGGCAAGGCGGCGCAGTTCGGCCGCGGGGTGCTGTCCGAGGTCAGCGGCAAGCTGGTCGGCATCTTCGCCGACAACATGGCCAAGATGCTGGCCGCCGACCAGGCCGGGGCCACGACCGAGCCGGAGGCGGCGGCCGCGGCCGGGACTGGCTCGGGCGGGGACGACGACCTGGCTGATCTGGCCAGCGACGACCTGGCCCAGCCCATCGAGGAGCTCGGCCTGCCGCTGCGCGCCCACAACAGCCTGCGCCGCGAGGGCGTGCACACGGTGGCCGACCTGGTCGCGAAGACGCCCGCGCAGCTGCTGGCCATCGAGAACATCGGCCCGGCCTCGGTCGAGGACATCCGGCAGCGCCTGGCTGACCGCGGGCTGTCCCTGGCCCCGGCCACCGAGGCCGAGTCGGCCGCGGCC
>JBOHCO010001129.1:0-5173 GCA_050698895.1 Streptosporangiaceae bacterium | reverse complement strand
CCGCCCATCAGCGCGGACAGGGAAACGATCGATGCGGTTACGCCAATACCCACAATGTTTCGACGACCCAACCCAACCACAGTTTCTCCGATCAATGTGACGGCCCCTGAGGCTGGCCGCCATCACGGTAGCCGAGTCTGTGGTGCTTTCGCGTCACATGGCAGGCTACATCCGGTCGGCCATTCGCAGGCAGGCCCAAATCCCTAACTTCGGGACATATGCGATGGCCCTCGCCTCGGGCTGTTACGGTCCGT
This sequence comes from Streptosporangiaceae bacterium, assembly GCA_050698895.1. Taxonomy (GTDB): domain Bacteria; phylum Actinomycetota; class Actinomycetes; order Streptosporangiales; family Streptosporangiaceae; genus DASUBV01. The sequence goes on along the minus strand of JBOHCO010001129.1, from coordinate 4,919 downwards.
AATGGGGATCAGTCATCCGGGGCGGATTTGCCTTCGGCCGGCGGCCCGTTCTTGCGGGACTGGTCCTCGGCGCCGGTCCGGGGAGCGCGGTCGTCCCGGCGGCCTCGGGGGGCGAGATTCTGGCCGACCTCGGCCGGCAGCGGGTTGCGCAGCCCCCAGCGCAGCGCGGCCAGGCGCATGCCGACCACGACCGCGAAGGCGGTGGCCTGGCTGACCCCGGTGGGTGCGTCGAGAGCGGCGGTCGCGGCGTAGACGCTGGCGCCGGCCAGGGCCGCGGTCGCGTTCCACGGACCGCGGTGGATCACCTCGACGGGGCGTCCGGCGAGCAGGTCGGCCAGCAGGCCGCCGCCGATGGCCGCGCTCACCCCGATGAAGATCGCCGAGACGTAGGGCAGGTCGTAGAGCAGCGCCTTTTCCACGCCGACCACCGTGAACAGGCCGACCGACAAGACCTCGAGGACGACGAACGCAGCCCCGAACCGCCGCAGCAGGCTGGCGAACAGCAGTCCGGCCAGCGCCGCGATGGCGACCGTCGGCAGGTAATAGCGGCTGGTCACCGCGACCGGCCGCAGCCCCAGCAGCAGGTCGCGGATGATCCCGCCGCCCAGGCCCATGACCACGGCGAGCAGGAGCGCGCCGACGGCGTCAAACCGCTCCCGTGCCGCCACGCTCGCGCCGGCCAGGGCGCCGACGACCACCGCGGTCAGGTCAATCCACAAGGGCACCTGGAGCGGATGGATCAGCGCCGCCCGGGCCGACCCGCCGGCCAGCCAGAACCCGTCGGCCAGGGGCCCGGCTCCGATCCCGATCGGTGCCACTGTCGGCTAGGCCAGCCCGGCGTCGTCCGCCGGCCGGGCGCGGCGCCGGTAGGCGGCGATGGCGGCGGCCGGAACCGCGCCCACGATCAGCCCGAGAGTCAGCCCGACCGTCTCCTCGATCGCGTCCCTGATGTCGCTGAAGCCCTGGACGCGGGGGTTGCCGGCCAGGGTGGTGAGCCCGCGCAGCGCGACCTCGCCGACGGTCAGGGCGAAGAATCCGGCCAGGATCGTCACGCCGCGGGGCGGGAGATCGCGGAACTGTTCCAGCAGCCCGGCGGCGAACGCCAGGACCGCGGCCGCTAGGAACACCGCTCCCGTCGCTCCCGTCTCGCCCTCCCGGGGCACGACCAGGGAGTGCGCGAGAACCAGCTCCTGGACTCCCCAGGCCAGGTACACCAGCAGCAGCATCCAGGGGACGTCCCGCATTCTCGCGTTGAACGTCAGGGCCAGGCCGACGGTGAACGGGATCCAGGCCACCGCGATCAGCCAGTCCGGCAGCGAGTGCCCGGGTGGCGCGGGCTGAGACAGGGCGGTGAGCCCGACCCGGGTGAGCTCGGCCGCGATGATCACTCCCGCGGCGAGCTGGACCAGCGTGACCCCGGCCTGCACCAGTCGCACCGCGCCGGGCGTGAACTGGCCGACGGCGATCTCGGCCGTGGCCGCGCACAGCAGGTCCCCCGGGATCAGGACGAACAGGCCGGGAATCATGAGCAGCACCGGGCCGCCCGGAGCATCCTGGGCGTGCAGGACCTCGAAGGCGATGACGGCCACCACCAGCGTGCCGGCGATGGGCAGCAGCACGCGCAGCCCGGCCGCCCAGTCCGCCGCGATGAACATCACGCCCATGACCGCGCCGAGGACCGCCGCGGCCGCTATCTCCCGCCAGGTCTGCTGGACGCCCGGGGCAAAGCCGACCGCGAACAAGGTCACGCCGAGCAGCCGGAGCCACCACGGGTAGGGGTCCCGGCTGGACTCCAGGCTGGCCAGCTCCCGGCGGGCCGCGGTCGCGCCGAGTTCCCCGGCCAGGACCTGATTGACCAGGAACTTGGCCCTGGACACCAGGTCGAGCCGGGTCAGGTCGGGACCGATCCGGACCGTGTCGTGGTAGGCCGGGCCTTCCGGGTGCCGGACGGTCAGCACGGCCCCCTCGGCGACCGCCAGGATCTCGGCCTGCACCCCGTAGGCGCGGCCGACGGCCCGCACCGTGTCCCGCAGCTCGAACGCGCCCTCCGCGCTGTGCAGCAGCAGAAACCGAGTCAGGTCGCTCAGGAACTGGTCCACATCCGTGCCTGGGCTGCCATCAGCCCCCGCGGTGGTCACCCGCGCCACCTCACCGAGTTCACCCTGCGTGATATTGGAATAACAATCAGTATCACGCGGCGGCGCCCGCCCGTGGACCCGGTGCCGCTCGCGCCAGTCCGACGGCGCTCTAGGCTAGGCCCGCAGGCGTAGCGGTCGCGGACCGATCTCTGCCCGCCGGCTGAGGCGCCTGCCGTCCTGGTTGGCTAACGTCGCCGTGTGGCCAGCATGAACGCTCTCACCGGAGAGAACATCAGCGCCTGGATGCGCGATCAAGAGCCCGTGATGGACGGCGTGCTGGCCCTGGCCCTGTTCGCCTGCTGTGTCTGGTTCGGCCTGGCCGCGCGCCCCCCGGCCGGCTACTAGGTGCTCGCGGCCATGGCGCGTGGCTGGTCCAACGCGGAGATCGCCAGCCGGCTCGTGGTGGCAGAAGGCACGGTGAAGACACACGTCCGCCAGATCCTGGCCAAGGTGCATGACGAGGTCGCTGGGGTAGGGCGCCGCCCGATCGCCGGTCGCGCTGACTATCAGGGCCGGATGGTCATTGTCGATGGCGGAGAAACAGTCCTGCCGCCCGCGCGGAGATCTCAGCTCCAGCGGAGCGGCAGGGCTGCGCGTACCTCGGCCGATCGCCCTGAAGCCGTCACCTCGATTCCGGAGACACCGGCCTCCAGGGCAGGTACTACCGCCAGCCGCAGTATGACGGTGCCGGCCGCCAGCGGGCTCCAGCTGCTCGTGAGCGTGGCGTGCCAGTTCCCCGCGCTGTCCCGGATCCACAGCACCGGCAGGGGCCTGACCGCCCGGTAGTACGCCCAGTCGTCCTCCGGCGTCACGCCATCAGCAAGCAGATGCAGCACAGTGCCGTCCTCCCCGTGGTGCAGACCGAGGACTGCGAGCCGGACGCCGTCCACCTCGGGCAGCTGCGCCGCCGTGGAGGCCCAGCTGCCTGCCGCAGGGACCTGGTAGCCCGGGCGCAGATGGTAGCGGCTCAGCATGCTCAGCCACGGGACCGGCATGTCGCCGGCCGGCGGCGCATCGATGGCTTCGTCGCTGAGACCAAGCCTTGCGCACAGCCGGGCGATCTGGGCCGGGCCAGGACTGGACGGCGACAGCACTCCTGCGGCCCGGAATGCGGTGATGATGCCAGCAAGCCCGCCGACAGGATGAGGGCCCAGTCCTGGCCTCGTCGCGGCCAACTGCTCGGGCGTCTCCTGCGGAAAGCTCGCCGCGACAGCGAGAAGCCGGGCGGCGACGACGTCCAGGACCAGATCCCCAGGGTCCTTCCCTGTAGCGGTGATGCTGATCTCCGGCGGCGGGACCGCCGGATCCAGACTGACGCGCGTGGCAGCCGCGCCAGGCGCGCGGAGATCCAGCCAGCGGATCTCACGCGGAGGGTCCGGGCGGAGCCGCAGCACGCCCTGAAGCTCAGGGCGGCCCGGCCTGCTCCCGCCGTGGAAACTGAGCTGATACCTGATGCCAGCGTCGTCTTCCGCGGCAAGCTGGCGGAACAACACAGAAGGATGCACCGCCAGAGGCGGCTGCTGCACCGCAACATGCCGCCCGGATTGCTCGCGGATCCCGGCCCGTCCTGGCCCCGGGCCCGCCATCGTGAACCAGGCACCGTCGCCATTCTGCACATAGCCCAGAAGGCACATCTGGCTGCGAACCTCGCCGGCGCGCACCGGGATCACCTGACCGGCCTTTGCCACTCGCAACGTCGTACGGCGTGATGTGGCGCGCGACGGCCCAGGACTGGAGGCCTCGGCCGCCTGCAGGACCTGGAGCTGCATCAGCCTGTCCAGCCTTCCCTGCGCTGCCGCCGACAGCCCGCCCCGCCCAGGGCCAGCAACGTCCTCCCGCATCGCCAGGGCAAGCTCATGGTCGGTCTGGATCTGCCGCACGATGGGAGCATCAATCACACCCGCAGCACACAGCGCATGTGCTACTAGCGCCAGACTCGGAACATGATGCCGACCGCGAGCCCTGTCAGCTGGCGACTCCGTCAGGCGGCGCAGCTCTGCCTCCGCTACCAGCCTTAGATAAGCTTCCGCCCGATCACTGTTCACGTTCGTAACGCATCCCTGGTAAATACCAAGAGCAGTCATCTGACCCGGGCACAGGTTAAGCCGCTCCAGCGCAAGTCTATGGCAGCACGCACAGAGCTGCCGCGGTGCGAATTCTCGCGGCAGTCTGGAAGAGGATTAGTCATGAACCCGGCGGAGAGCCAGGCTTGGTCGGCCTGGCCGGGAGAATCATCCTGAGCGCGCTTTCCGAACAGCACAATGGTCCGCCTCCGCTGACCGCTAGTGACAAGACGCCCAAGTGCTCGCCCCGGAGGTCGGGGTCGGCGACACGACACGGGAGGAACAGGAATAAGCTCGGCTGGCTGTTCCGCAATTTAACGTCGGAGGATCGTGGATAGCGTGCCCGCCGGACCGTGGAGCACCAGCGAGCCCGTGTTCGCGGAGGACATCGAAGGCTCAGCCCGCCCGGCGCTCTACTACCTGGCTGAGTCGCGCGACGGCCTGTACGTCCCCTACGCGATGCGCACGCCCGCCGATGAGGGCCGGTTCCCCTTCGTGTTCCTGGCCTACGGGAACGGCGGGGGCGGGATCGGCTGGCTGCGCCAGTGGGTCCACGAGCGCCCGTACATCACCGAGCGCCTCCTGGCCGCCGGCTACGCCTGCGGCTGGGGAAGGTACCGGACCGAGGTCGAGCTCGGCTTCAACCACGGGGGCCCGCTGCTGGTCGACGGCCGCCAGGGCATGGAGGTCATGAACCGGTCGCCCCTGGAGTTCGAGG
>JBOHCO010001128.1:0-1774 GCA_050698895.1 Streptosporangiaceae bacterium | reverse complement strand
CTACCAGACCACCTCGGCGGTGCCGGGGCTGGTCCGCACGGTGCCGCTCCCGGCGCCGGCGCTGCCGCTGGGCGAGGCGCTGACCCCGGACGGCCGGTACCTGCTCGTCGCGTCGCAGGGCGGTGCCGTGGTGATTAGCGTGGCCCGCGCCGAGTCCGGCCACCCGAACGCCGTCATCGGCACGCTGACCAGCCCGAACGGTGCAGAAGCCATCGAGGTGGCGGTGTCGCCGGACGGCCGCTACGCGTTCGTCAGCCTCGAGTCCAGCTTCAAGATCGCGGTGTTCAGGCTGCACCAGGCGCTGACCCGCGGCTTCGGGCCGTCCGACTTCGCGGGCCTGATCCCGACCGGCGAGGCGCCGGTGGGCCTGGCGTTCTCACCCAGCGGCCGCTGGCTGTACTCGACCAGCGAGCTGGCCGGGCCGGCGTCCGGCGGCCAGGGCTCGCTGAGCGTCATCAGCGTGCCGCGGGCGGAGACCCACCCGGCCCGGTCGTTGGTGACCACGGTGAACGCGGGCTGCGACCCGGTCCGGGTCATCACCTCGGCCGACGGCGCCGTGGTCTGGGTCACGGCCAGGGGGAGCGACGCCCTGCTGGCGTTCTCCGCGGCCCGGCTGCTCAGCGACCCGGCCCAGGCCCGGCTGGCCGAGGCCCAGGTGGGCGAGGCGCCGGTGGGCCTGGCCCTGGTGGACGGCGGGCGGCGGCTGGTCGCGGCCGACTCGGACCGCTTCAGCCTGCGCGGCGCGCAGGCCAACCTGGCCGTGGTCAGCGTGGCCGCCGTCCTGGCCGGCCGGCCCGCCGTGCTCGGCTACATCAAGTCCGGCCGGTTCCCGCGCCAGATGGCGCTGGAGCCGGGCGGGCGGATCCTGCTGGTCACCAACTTCGCCTCGGGCCAGCTGGAGGCGGTCAGCCTGGCCGGGCTGCCCTGAGCCGGGCTGCCTGAGCCGCGCTGCCTGAACCGCGCTGCCCGAGCCAGGCCGGTCAGTGGTCGCCAGGGGCCGGGCGGACGCCGGCCGCGTGGCGGCGGGCCAGGTCGCGGTAGACCTGCGGGTTGGTGTCGACCCAGCCCTTGGCTCCGCCGCGAACTTCGCCCGCCAGCCGGGCGGGCACGCCGACGGCCAGCATGCCGTCGGGGATGGCCATGCCCGGCGTCACCGTCGCCCCGGCCGCGACCAGCGCGTGAGCGCCCACGGTGGCGCCGTCGAGCACGGTCGCGCCGTTGCCGATCAGCGCCTCGGCGCCGATGATCGCGCCGTGCACCACGCACAGGTGGCCGATGGTCGCGCCCTCGCCGACCTCGGTCACCGGGTCGGCGCCGCCGTGCAGCACCGAACCGTCCTGCACGTTCGCGCCGGCCCGGATCACGATCGGCCCGAAGTCGGCCCGGAGCACGGCCCCGTACCAGACGGATGCCTCGGCCTCGACGCGGACGTCGCCGACCAGGGTGGCGGTGGGGGCGATCCAGGCCGACGGGCTGACCGTCGGCGCGCGGCCCTCGAACTCGAATAGCGGCACCCGCCCCATGATGCACGATGGCCGCCCGGCGCGTCCGGCGCCCGCCGGGCAGAAGCCGTCAGCCCGGAACGGCCAGCCGGGCACGGCACCGGCGCCTTCCACGGTGCCACCGGCAACGGCGTCGCGCGGGTCAGGTTCGTGTTCAGCCTCCCGCACAAGGCCAAGGCCAAGTGCAACTTCAGCAACAGCGCCAAGCCGCGCAAGCACGTCGTCCGGATCTCGATCACGGCCGTGGTGCCTCACCTCACGGTCCGCTAGCT
>JBOHCO010001127.1:0-1025 GCA_050698895.1 Streptosporangiaceae bacterium | reverse complement strand
CTGGCGCCGTCGGCCAGCAGCCCGGCGATGAGGCCGGCCAGGTGCTGGTGGGCCCGGGCGACGTGCTCGCCCTGGTGCAGCAGCGCGGTCAGGTCGGTGCCGTGCGGCCGGTCGCGGATCATCAGTGCGTAGGCCTCCAGCACCGCCTCAAGCTGCTGGCCGGGGCGGGCCTGGTCGCGGATCCGGGCCAGGTCCTCGAGATGGCCGCCGACCTGGCGCCCGTGCCAGGCGACCAGGATGGCCTCGACGTCCGGGAAGTACTTGTACAGCGTGGCCCGGCCGATCCCGGCCTCGGTCGCGATCGCGGACATCGTCACCGACGTCAGCCCGCGCTCGGCCACCAGCCGCGCGGCCGCGTCCAGGGTCGCCTCGCGCACCGCCTGGCGGTGCTCGGCCACCGTGTCCGTCCACAGCTTCGGCATACGGCCAGTGTAGGGCCATCGGATACGAGGTGACATGATCTCGACACTACGTCTTGATCGATACACCCTGTATCGATAAACTCCGGAGCATGCTGACTGCCATAGCCCGTATCCCGACGCCGGACCCGGGGCGGTATCTCGTTCGGCTCTGCCAGCACGCCAGCCAGATGGGCGCCCCGCTGCGGCACCGCCCGCGAGCCCACGCCGGGGGCGGCGCGCCGCCCGAGATGCGCGCCGTCGAGTGGAATGACACCGATGGGTCACTCACCCTGGACTGGGGCCGGTGCATCCTGCACGCCGCCGCATGCGTGCTGGAACTGCGCGCCGAGGCGGCCGACGAGGAGGGCCTGGCCCGGGTCCAGGAGCTCATCGCCCGGCGGCTGGAGAAGCTCGGCCACCGCGACCGGCTGACTGTGACCTGGCACCGTCAGCCCCAGTAACCCCCCTTGCTAGCGGATACCCTCATGGGGTATCCATGTACCAATGATACCCCCTAGGGGTACTTAAAGATACGGAGGATCGCCTTGTCCAGCACGCCGACCGTGTACGCGGTGCAGGGCATGACCTGCGCGCACTGCGAGCGGGCCGTCATGGAGGAGGTCG
>JBOHCO010001126.1:0-4168 GCA_050698895.1 Streptosporangiaceae bacterium | reverse complement strand
CTCCGGCACCCCCGGCTACTCCGGCAACTCCGGCGAAGCCGCCAGCACCGACCGCGGCGGGCCCGGTGCCGGGGCCGGTGCCGGGGACTACGACGCCGGGGCGGACTACGACCTCACCGGGCCGGAGCCGCCCGGAGGCATCCGCCTGCCCGCGGCGCTCGCCGTGATCGCTCGGTGCCGGGACGACGGGCTGATCTCGCGCTGGGCCGGCGGCCTGGTCCGCGGCCAGCTCACCCCGCTGCCCCCGGCCCTGGTGGCGCTGGCCGCCGTGGCCCTGCTGGCCCACCTGGGCCTGCGCGACCTGCCCGGCTTCCTGACCCTGGCCCCGCCGCTCATGATGCTGGTCGCCGCGCCGGGCTCAAGTCACTGGCACGACGGCCGGCTGGACTGGCTGGTGCCCGCCGTCCTGCTGGGCGCGCAGTACATCTACATCACCGCGCTCGGCTTCGCCTCCGGCGTGCCCGCGGCCGTCATCTTCCTGCTCGCCGCGGTCGTGGCCGTGCACTACGCCGACCTCAGCTCCCCACCCACCGCCCCGCCCCGCCCCAACTCCCCGCCTCGCCCCGGCTCCCCGGCCGGCCCGTCGCGACGGCCCGAGTGGCTGGGCTGGGAGGGCCGGATGCTGGTCTGCGGGCTCGGCGCCGCGGTGGGCGTGGCGATGTTCGCGTACCTGGCCCTTGCGGCCTATCTCGCCTTCCTGCTCGGCTCGAGGGTGGTGACAGGCTACTCTGGGTCTCGGGAGGGAGACAGTCAGTGATCGGGGTGGTCTTGGCGGCCGGGGCCGGCCGACGCCTGCGACCCGACACTGATCAGCTTCCCAAGGCCCTGCTCCCGGTCACCGGCGAGACCACCATCCTGGACATCGGGCTGCGCAACCTGGCCGCCGTGGGCCTGACCGATGTCGTGGTCGTCGTCGGGCACGCCGCCGAGGTCGTCGCCGACCGGGTGGCTGACCTGGAGAAAAGCCACGGCGTCCAGCTTGACCTGGTGCACAACGACCGGGCCGCCGAGTGGAACAACGCCTACTCGCTGTGGCTGGCGCGCGAGTACTTCCGCGACGGCGTGCTGCTGGTCAACGGCGACACCGTGCACCCGGTCAGCGTGGAGAAGACGCTGCTGGCCGCCCGGCAGCGGCCCGACGGGAACCCGGCCGACGTCATCCTGGCCATCGACACCGTCAAGCGACTCGGCGACGAGGAGATGAAGGTGGTGATCGATGAGCGCGGGCTGGTGCAGCGGATCACCAAGCGGATGAGCCCCGAGCAGGCCGACGGCGAGTACATCGGGGCCACGTTCATCGAGCCCGCGGCCGCGATCGCGCTGACCGAGGCGCTGGAGGCGACCTGGCGGCGCGACCCGGGCCTGTACTACGAGGACGGCTACCAGGAACTGGCCGACCGGGGCGGCGAGGTCGCCGCCGCACCGATCGGCGACGTGGAGTGGGTCGAGGTCGATGACCACCGTGACCTGCGGCGGGCGCGCGTCATCGCGGGCCGCTGCTAGTACCCGGCGCACGAGGAACTGTGCCTGAAGAACCGCGCGCCTGAGGAGATGCATGCCACTGCTGGCCCGGATGCTGGCCGCGCCGCTCGTCATCGACGTGCGGCCCGGCGCCGTGGCCACCCTCGGCGACCTGCTGGCGGACAGCCGGATCGCCATGTCGGGCCGGGTTGCGGTGGCGGTGGGGCTGACCCAGGGGGCCAGCATCGCGGCCGAGCTGAACATCCCTGACGCCGAGATCTTCCCGGTCTGTGACGGCAGCCACGACAGCGCCGTGTCCCTGGGCAAGCGCCTGCGGGCGGGCGCCTACGAGGCCGTGGCCGGGATCGGCGGCGGCCGGACCATCGACGTGACCAAGTTCGCGGCCCACATGGCCGGCATCCCGATGGTCGCGGTGGCGACCAACCTGGCCCACGACGGCATCGCCTCGCCGGTCAGCTCGCTGGAGCATGAGTCGGGCAAGGGCTCTTACGGGGTGGTCCTGCCGGTCGCCGTGGTCGTCGACCTGGACCGGGTCCGCTGCGCGCCGCCCCCGATGGACCGGGCCGGCATCGGTGACGTCGTCAGCAACCTGTCTGCGGTGGCGGACTGGGAGCTGTCCGCGACCGACACCGGCGAGCAGGTCGACGGGCTGGCCGCGGCCATGGCCCGGTCCGCGGCCCAGGCCGTGCTGAACCAGCCGGGGGCCGCCGCCTCGGACGAGTTCCTGACCGTGCTGGCCGAGGCGCTGATCATGTCGGGCCTGGCCATGGCGGTGGCCGGGTCCAGCCGGCCGTGCAGCGGCGGTGACCACGAGATCATGCACGCCATCGACCACCTCTACCCCGGCACGGCCAGCCACGGTGAGCTGGCCGGGGTGGGCGCGGTGTTCTGCGCCTACCTGCGCGGCGACGCGGTCCAGGCCAGCTTCATCTCCGGGTGCCTGCACCGGCACGGCCTGCCCGCCAGCCCGGACGAGGTCGGCCTGTCCCGCGCCGACTTCGTCAAAGCGGTCGCCTTCGCGCCCGAGACCCGGCCGGGCCGCTACACCATCCTGGAGCGCCTCTCGCTGTCCGAGGCCGAGATCGCCGACCGAGTGGAGGAGTATGTCCGGGCCATCTCTGGCTGAGCTCCGGGCGGCGGGTCAGCCTCAGGCGGTGATCGACCGGCTCAACGACGAGCACTGGGCCGGCCGCCTGTACATGCGCAAGCTGTCGCCCGCGGCGACCTGGGTCTTCGCCCGCCTCGGCTGGTCGCCGAACGCGGTGACCGGGGCGTTCATCGCCTGCGGCATCGCGGCGGGCGTCGTCATCGCGCTGGGCGGCCTGGCCAGCGCGGTCGGCGGCGCCCTGCTGATCCAGGCCTACCTGTTGTTCGACTGCGCCGACGGCGAGCTGGCCCGCTGGAGCAAGCGCACCTCCCCGGCCGGGGTCTACCTGGACGGGGTGGGCCACTACCTGGCCGAGTCCGCGCTGCTGGTCGGGCTGGGCTTCCGGGCCCAGGGCCAGCTGACCGGCTCGGGCCCGTACATCAGCGCCGGGCTGGCCGCCGCGCTGCTGGCCATGCTGGTCAAGGCCGAGACCGACAACGTGGTCGTGGCCAGGGCCAAGGCCGGCCTGCCGGGTGGCCACGACGACGCGGCGCTGGCCCCGCGGGGCGGGGGCCTGGCCTCGGCGCGCCGACTGTCCAGCGTGCTGGGCGTGCACCGGATCACGCACGCCGTGGAGTTGTCGCTGCTCATCCTGCTCGCGGCGATCGCCGACCAGCTGCGCGGCGGCCTGGCCGTGACCCGGATCCTGCTGCTGGCCTGCCTGGCGGTCAGCGCGCTCATGGTCGTCGCGCACCTGGTCGCCATCGTCGCCTCGCGGCGCCTGTCCTGACGGCCGGTGCCGGCGTGAAGCTGTCCTGCGTGATCCTCACCCTGGGGGACCGGCCCGCCGAGCTGGCCAGGGCGGTGGCCAGCGCCCAGGCCCTGGCCGGGGGCCCGGCGGCGGGTGACGAGGTGCAGGTGGTCGTGGTCGGCAACGGGGCCGACGTGCCGCCCGTGCCCGGCGGCGTGACGATGCTCCGGCTGCCCAGCAACGTCGGGGTCCCGGCCGGCCGCAACGCCGGAGTCGGCGCCTGCACCGGCGACGTGATCCTGTTCCTGGACGACGACGGATGGTACCCCGACACCGGCCTGGCCGGGCATGTCGCCGGGCGGTTCGCCGCCGACCCGGCCCTGGCCGTGCTGTCCTTCCGGGTCACCGACCCCGGCGGCGGGTCCGGCGGCCGCTGGCACGTGCCCCGGCTGCGCGTCGGCGACCCGGGCCGATCCGCGGCGGCCACCACGTTCAGCGGCGGGGCGTGCGCCATCCGCCGGTCGGCCTACCTGGAGGTGGGCGGGCAGCCGGGCCAGTTCTTCTTCATGCACGAGGAGATTGACCAGGCCTGGCGGCTGCTCGACCGCGGCTACCGGATCGAGTACGACGGCGCGGCCGTCATGTGTCATCCGGCGGTGCCCAACAGCCGGCACGCCGGGTTCTACCGCATCGAGGCGCGCAACCGGGTGCTGCTGGCCCGGCGCAATCTGCCCTGGCCGCTGGCCGCGCTGTTCCTGCTCGACTGGCTCGGGCTGACCGTGGTCCGGACCCGGTCCTGGCCGGCCGTGCGGGAGTGGCTGGCCGGCTTCGCGGCGGGCTGGCGGATG
>JBOHCO010001125.1:0-3452 GCA_050698895.1 Streptosporangiaceae bacterium | reverse complement strand
GCCACGCCCAGCTGGGCGACGACCTCGGCGGCCAGTTCCGGGCCGCGCCGGACCACGACGAGGCGGCTGGCCCCCTCCAGCCGCTTCAGGCCCTGGACGGCGCAGCCGGCGCGCACCTCGCCGCCATGCCCCCCGCCGCCATGCCCCCCGCCGCCGTACATCCCGCCGCCGTACATCCCGCCGCCGTGCACCCCGTGCATCCCGTGCATCCCGCCACGGTGCACGCCGCTGCCACTCGCCACGCCGCCTCCCACCAGGCAGCCAAGCCGGCCGCCCGCAAGGCGCCGGCCAGGCCGGCCCGGGTGGACGTGGTCAAGCGCACCAAGCGGCCGACCACCTGGCAGCAGATCCAGAACATGGTGGCCCGCCAGACCTTCCCGAAGGCGCGGCCGGGCGCGCTGCCCGCCGCGGACCGGGTCCACCCGGTCTCGTGGAGCGGCACGCAGGCGTACATGCCGATGACCACGAGCCGGATGGTCAACGCCACGACCATCGTGCGCCAGGCCCTGACCCGGCACATGGGGCTGCGCTCGGCGGTGATCGCCGTGGCCACGGCCATGCAGGAGTCCCCGCTGGAGAACATCTCCTATGGCGACCGGGACTCCGAGGGCCTGTTCCAGCAGCGGCCGTCGGCCGGCTGGGGCAGCCCGGCGCAGATCACGCACCCCGCCTACGCGGCGGACGCGTTCCTGAACGCGCTGCACGGCCACCAGCAGGCCGACCCGGCCTGGGCCAGCCAGCCGCTGTGGCAGAACGCGCAGGCCGTCCAGAACTCGGGCTTCCCGTACGCCTACGCGAAGTGGGAGGCGCAGGCCGCCCAGGTGGTGTCCTCCATCACCCGGCACATGTTCTGAGGCCACCAGCACCCGCCGCCTAGCTAGCGGCCGCTGCCCGGACTAGGCCCCCGTCCGCCCGGGCAGCACGGAAACGCCCCCCGTGCCGCCGCCCTGGTCCCCGCCCCCCTGGGACCAGGGCAGCGGCACGAGACGGCGGCCGTTTTCGGCCCCATCTCGCGGGCGAATTTCCGGTGCTGCGGGCCAGGCCACACCCCGATGTGCTGTAGAAACATTGACCATGGAGTCGTTCCTGTCGCAAGCGGGCTATCTTGCGCTCATCGTGTTCGCGTTCGTCGAGGCGTGCAGCATCCCGATCTCGTCGGAGATCACCTTTGGCTTCGCCGGCGTGCTGGCCTACCAGCACCAGGCCCACTTCAACCTCATCCTGGTGATCATCGTCGGTACGCTGGCCGAGTTCGCCGGGTCGTTCACGTCGTATGCGATCGGCCGCCGCGGCGGCCGCCGGGCCGTGGACCGATTCGGCAGGTACGTGCTGCTCACCCAGCGCGACCTGGACCGGGCCGAGGGATTCTTCGCCGGGCGCGGCGCCTGGACCGTGACGGTGGCCCGGCTGATCCCGCTGGTGCGGACCTTCGCGGGCCTGGTGTCCGGGCTGATCGAGGTGCCGGCCGGCCCGTTCGCCATCTTCAACCTCATCGGCACGGTCATCTGGGCCGCGGTGCTGGCCAGCATCGGCTACGAGGTCGGCAGCGCCTGGAACCGGGTCAGCCACTACCTGTCACTGGGCGGCTACGTGCTGGCCCTGTTTGTCATCGTGCCGCTGGTCGGCCTGATCCTGCTGCGGCTGCGCGAGTTCCGCAAGGAGAGGGCGGCCGCCGAGGCTAGCGCCGTCGCCGACCCGGCGGGGCCAGACGGGCCGGACAGGCGGGCTGGCTACTCCGGGCCCGCGGAGGCCGAGCCCGCGCCGACGCCGTCCCGGCCGGGCAGTCACCGGCGCGGGTCCGCCCCGCGCTAGCTGCCCGCGCTAGCCGCCCCGCGTTAGCCGGCCGGGGCTAGCCGCCTGGGCTCGCCGGCTAGTCCACCAGCGCCTGCTGGACGAGCTGCCGCAGCTGCGTCCGGATCGGGTAGGCGCTGGAGGGCAGCAGCTGGGTGAAGAAGGTCACCGTCAGCTGCTCGGCCGGATCCACGTAGAAGACGGTGCTGGCCGCGCCGCCCCAGGAGAACTCCCCGGTCGAGGTCAGGGTCTTGGCCGCGGCCGGGTCCTGGACCACCGCGAACCCGAGCCCGAAGCCACTGCCCCGCAGGGGCGCTTCGGCAAACAATGGTCGCCCGAACGACTCCAGGTCGGCCCCGCCGGGCAGGTGGTTGCGGGTCATGTAGGCCACGGTCCGGGGGCTCAGCAGCCGGGCGCCCTCCAGCTCGCCCGCCGGGCTGTCCGGCCGGTCCAGCAGCATCTGGGTGAAACGGTGGTAGTCGGCGGCCGAGGAGACCAGGCCGCCCCCGCCGCTGAGGAACCGCGGTGCCTGGTAGGCCGCCTTGCCGAAAGCGTCCAGGCGCACGGCCTGGTGGTCCGGGGCCGGGCCGGGCGTGTAGAGCGGGCCCAGCCGGGGCGCCCGGTCGGCGTCGGCCCAGAAGGCCGTGTCGGTCATGCCCAGCGGGCCGAGCACCCGCTCGGCCAGGAACTCGTCCAGGCTCTGCCCCGACACCACCTCGACCAGGCGGCCGAGCACGTCAGTCGACACCGAGTAGTTCCACTCGGTGCCCGGCTCGAACAGCAGCGGCAGGCCGGCCCAGGCCTCGCAGCAGCCGGCCAGGTCCAGCTCGCGCGGTGACCCCCACTCGAAGCCCGCGGCCCGGTAGATCGCGTCGACGGGGTGCACCCGCAGGAACCCGTAGGTCAGGCCCGAGGTGTGAGTCAGCAGGTGCCAGATCCGGATCGGCTCGGCGGCCGGAACGGTCAGCGGCTTGACGTCGGAACCTCCGGCGTACACCCGCACGTCAGCGAACGCCGGGATATACCGGCTGACCGGGTCGGTCAGCTCGAAGCCGCCCTCCTCGTAGAGGATCATGGCGGCGACCGAGGTGACCGGCTTGGACATCGAGTAGATCCGCCACAGGGTGTCGCTCTCGACCGGCAGGCCGGCCCCGACGTCCCTGGAGCCGCAGGCGGACACGTGCGCGACCCGGCCCTGCCGGCTCACCGCGATCAGCCAGCCGGGCAGCCGTCCCTGGTCCACGTACCGGGCGAAGTGCCGGTCCAGCCGCTCCAGCCGACCGGCGTCCAGCCCGACCTCGGCCGGGTCCACATCCGCCTTGAGTCCGCTCATCCACCGCTCATCTCTGCTTGCGCGCCTCGATCGTCGTAGCCCTGATCATTACCGCTGCGTCCCGGCTGGTCCACCTGCGGCGGGCGGTAGACCGGTCCGGCGGCGGACCTCATAGAGCAGGATCCCGGCGGCCACGGCCAGGTTCAGCGACTCGGCGGTGCCGGTCATCGGGATGCGCACCCGCTGGCCCGCGGCCCGGTCGACGCCGTCCAGCAGGCCGGCGGGCAGGCCCTCGCCCTCGCTGCCCAGCAGGATGGCCAGCGGCGGGACGAACTCGGCCTCCCAGCAGGTCCGCTCGCCGCCGCGGGCCGCGGCCAGCACGGCGACC
>JBOHCO010001124.1:0-3854 GCA_050698895.1 Streptosporangiaceae bacterium | reverse complement strand
CCGCGGCGCAGGGCTGGATCGACCGCGACCGGATCATCGACGAGACGCTCACCGCCATCCGGCGCGCGGGCGCGGACATCATCCTCACCTACTGGGCCGCCGAGGTCGCCCGCCGCCTGCACTGACCGTCCAGCCGCCACCCTCGGCGCCCGGGCCGCCGGGCTGATCGTCGGGCCACTGGCGGCGCTGACGCTGCTGGGCGCGGGGGCGGGCGACGGCCTGGCCTGGCGGCTCATGCTGGGCCTGGGCGCGATTCCCGCCGCCGCGTGGTGTACCTGCGCACCCGGATGCCGGAATCGCCGCGCTACCAGGCCCAGGTCCAGGGCCGGGCGCAGGACGCCGCGCGGCACGTTTCCCGCCTCAGCCGCGGGCAGCTCGACACCCGCGGGCAGGTCGACGCCAGCGGGCCGGCCGAGCGCCAGGCCGCGCTGGGACTGCGGGCGTTCCTGACCAACCGCCGGTACCTGGTGTGGCTGGCCGGCACGGCCGGCACCTGGTTCCTGCTGGACTACGCCTACTACGGCAACACGATCTCCACGCCGCAGATCCTGGGCCTGATCTCGCCCACCGCCTCGACCATGACCAGGATCGCCATCCAGCTCGCCATCTTCGTGGTCGCGGCGGTGCCGGGCTACATCCTCGCCATCGCCCGGCTGGACCGGATGGGCCACCGCCGGCTCCAGCTGACCGGCTTCGCGATGATGGCCGCCTGCTTCCTGATCATCGCCGCGATCCCCGGCCTGACCACCCTGGTCGTGCCGTTCCTGCTGGTCTACGGGGTGAGCTACTTCTTCACCGAGTTCGGGCCGAACATGACCACGTTCGTCATGCCCAGCGAGCTGTACCCGGTCAGCATGCGGGCCACCGGGCACGGCATCTCGGCCGGCATCGGGAAGCTCGGCGCGTTCATCGGGGTCTTCCTGTTCCCGGTCCTGCAGACATCGCTGGGCCTGCGCGGCACGCTGCTGCTCACCGGCGTGATATCGCTGGGCGGGCTGGCGCTGACGCTCGTGCTGCCCGAGCCCGCCGGCCGCAGCCTGGACGAGATCGCCGCCGAGCCGGGCCTGGCCAGGGCGCCGGCCTCCGCCGCCAGTCAGCAGCCGCCGGTCACCGCCCAGTAGGCCCGCTCACCGCCCGGTCGGCGCGGCCATCCCCATGCCGGCGGGCACCTCCGCGGCCGCCCGCCGCAGGAACTCGGACGCCCGGCCGAAGGTCGCGGCGACCGAGTGCCCGGCCAGGAAATCCTGGTAGGCCTGATACCGGGTCAGCTCCCACGTCCGGCGGGCGCCCCTGGGCACGTCCAGCCTCGGCTCGGGCACCGGCTGCCAGGTGCACGGCCCGCCCGGACCTTCCCCGGCCGGCTCGACGGCGGCGGACGCGCTGATGAAGGCGTCCCGCTCGGCCTCGCTGCGCATCCGGTTGCGGACGAACCGCAGCCCGGCCATCGTGCCCTCGATCAGCTTGCGCTGCGACGGCGACCGCCGGGCCAGCACCACGTCGTACACGTCCGGGTAGTACCTGATCAGCGTGGCGTCCACGATCGTCACCTGCCAGACCGCCTCGCTGACCACCGCCACCGCCCGGCCCCGGTCGGCCCCCGACAGCGCCGCCAGCCGTGGCGACAGGTCGGCCAGCGCGGCCACCGACCAGTCCAGCGCGCGCAGCTCCGTGGCCGGGTCCCGCCGGTGCTCCCGGTTCCACGCCACCCGGCAGGGCCCCGAGCAGAACCGGGCATGCTCCCGGCGCGGCTCGAACGCCTTGCCGCACTGGTCGCAATGCCGGATATCTGCCATCAGCCGAGTTTACGCCCGTCATCCGGAGCTTGCCCGGTCCGAGGCCGCCCGGCTCGGCTCAGCCGCGCAGGCAGTCCAGGGTCACGTCGAGGGCGGCCTCCAGCGGCTCGATGCGGCCGCTGGCGATCAGCGTGATCGCGCCGCCCTGGAGCCCCGACAGCAGGGCATCGGCGGCCCGGCCGGCCGCGATGTCGCCGCGCATCAGCCCATGCTGCTGCATGGCCGCGACGCCGGCCGCGAGCAGCCCGCGCCAGCGCTCCAGCAGCCCGGTCACCACCGCGGCCGCCTGCTCGTCGCCGGGCGCGAGCTGGCTGATCAGCACGCTGAGCGCGCACTGGCGGCCCTGGCGCTGGTAGTGCTCGACCACCGCGTCGCGCCAGCCCAGCCAGTCGGCCCAGGAGGTGAGCGCGCCGAGGTGCGGCTGCTGCTCGGCGATGACCTGGTCCGCCTCGTGCTGGGCCACCGCCAGCAGCAGGTGCCGGCGCCCCTCGGGGAAGTAGTGGAAGAGCTGGCTCTTGCTGGTCCGCGTCTCCGCCCGCACCTCGTCGAGCGATACGTCCGGGCCGTGCCGGCGCATCAGCGCGGCCGTGCCCTCGATCACCCGCTGCCGGGTGGCCGCCCCCTTGGTCGTCAGCCCCTGCGGCATCGCGTCACCTCCTCCCGCCGCCGGCTCAGGCCGCGTTACCGTCCACGATCCGACCCCCACTATGGACTGCGTGGTCCACAGTGGCGGCGCTTACCCTGGCGACGGCACGATGAGACCCCATTCCCCACTCTCCGACGGAACGCGATTGCTTGCGCTGCGGCGCGGGCGACCAAGTACAGGTATGGACAGCGAATCAGCACCGGGCGAGCCGCCCGACGAGGATCTGCTGCGCCGCCTGAGCAGCGATCCGGCGGCGTTCGAGGTCTTCTACCGCCGGCACGTGGACCGGGTCATCGGGTTCGCGGCCCGGCGGGTCAGGGACCCGGCCGACGCCGCCGACCTGGTCGCCGCGACGTTCGTCACCGTGCTCACCGCGGCCCGGTCCTACGACCCCGGCCGCGGCGAGCCGGGCGCCTGGCTGCTGGGCATCACCGCCCGGCTGATCGCCAACGCGCGGCGCCGCAAGGTCCGTGAGTCCGCCGCCCTGGCCCGGATCGCGGGCCGCCGCCTGATCGACCAGAGCGACATCGAGCGCCTGGAGGAGCGGATCGACGCCGCTCGCTCCAGCCAGGCCGTCCTGGCCGCGCTCGACCGGCTCCGGCCCCGGGCCCGCGAGGCGCTGCTGCTGGTCAGCGCGGCGGGCCTGCAGCCGACCGAGGCCGCGCGCGTGCTGGGCATCAGCCCGGCCGCGTTCCGGATGCGGCTGTCCAGCGCCCGCCGCGCGCTGGACCGGGCCGTTGCTGCGCAGGACGCCGGCCGGGCGCGCGATGAGCCGGTTCCCGCGGCCCAGCACTCAGCCCAGAACTCCGCCCTGAAAGAGGCCGTGAATTGAACACCGACACGCCCCGCGACAGCCGCTTCGAGGACCGGCTGCTGACCGCCATCCTCGATGACTTCGACCACCTGACCGCCCCCGCCGCCCGGCCGAGCACGGCCAGGCGCCGCCGCTACGCCGCGCCCGCGCTGATCGCCGGCGTCGCCGCGGCGGGGATAACCGCCGCCACCGTCGTGGCCCTGGGCCAGTCCCCCGCTCGGACCATCCCCCCGTCCGGGACCCGGCCCGCGACCAGCCCGGCGACCAGGCCCGTCGTCCGGACCGCCGCCTACGTCGTGGCCCACCTGAGGTCCGCGCTGAGCGCGAACAGCGACATCGTCCGCATCATCGATCACGCCCCGGACTCCCAGACCGGCAAGCCGGTCATCGACGAGATCTGGAGCACCAGCCTCAGCCACACCTACCGGATCACCGACCTCAGCCGGTCCGGCCGCCCGGTCACCGGCTACCTGGTCACCGTCACCGCGCACCGGACCGTGTCGATCGTGATCAACTACCGGGCCCGGACCTGGACCAGGACCACCTACCCGTTCGGCTCCGCGTCGGACGCCCGGCAGGCCGGCCCGCGGCGCTCCACCCC
>JBOHCO010001123.1:0-5951 GCA_050698895.1 Streptosporangiaceae bacterium | reverse complement strand
TGGTGACCGCTTCATCCGCGCACCCGATCGTCACGTCCGCCCGGGCCTGGCCCGCGTGCTGGAGGATGTTGGTCAGCGCCTCCTGGACGATGCGGTAGACCGACAGGTCCACGGCCGCGGGCAGCGCCGCCGGATCACCGTCGATGACCAGGCTCACCGGCAGCCCGGCCGCGCGGACGGTGTCGGTCAGCGCGGGCAGCTCGCCGATGCCCGGCTGCGGGGCGAGGCCGGTCTCCTGATCGGCGTCGTGCAGGACCCCGAGCAGGCGGCCTGCCGCTCGAGCGCCGCGTTCTGCCCGGCCAGGGACGCGGCCCGCCGGCGGGCGCGGACGAGCACGCCGGCCAGCCAGAAGCCCAGGATGGGGATGACGGGCAGGCCCGAGCGCGCGCTCAGGATCAGGACCGCGCTGATGCCCAGGCCGACCACCGCGCGGCGCGGGCTGGCGTGCGCGCCCAGCGAGTAGCCGCCCGCGAACAGCACGAGCAGCTCCAGGACCTGCGGCGGGTGCCTACTGATCAGGCACTGCAGCGCTATGCCCGCCGATATCGCCAGCAGCATCACCACCGGCGCCCGGCGGCGCAGGGCCAGCGCCCCGCCCATGAGCAGGGGCAGCAGCGCCAGCAGCCAGGCCGGCCCGGCGGCCCTGGTGCCGACCAGGCCGGCCGGGTCCCACACGGCGAAGGCGGTCAGCCCGGCCCCGGCGACGGCCATCCCGGCATCCACGACCGGGCCGGGGTCATTACCGGGATCGCTGCCCGCGAGGCGCCGGACTAGCTGCATACACCGAACGTAGCGCTGGGCCGGGCCCGGTGCATCAGCCGTGCGGCGACCCGGATTCATCCTTGCGGATGAACCGGTTTCGTTCCCGTGGCCGCAGACACGCGGGCCGTGAACCAGGGACCGTGAAGCGCATGACCACTGTTTCCGGCCACGGCCAGAGTCCGCCGCCGCCCGCCGGGCCGCCCGCGGCCCGCGCCGGCGACTGGGCGGTCGAGGTGCGCGGGCTGACCAAGCGCTTCGGCACCCGGACCGCCGTCGACAACGTCGACCTGCTCGTGCCGCGGGGCCTGGCGTTCGGCTACCTGGGGCCGAACGGCGCGGGCAAGACCACGCTGATCCGGGTCCTGCTCGGCCTGACCAGGGCCGACCGCGGCACCATGTCGCTGCTCGGCGTCCCGGTCCCGGCCCAGCGCGGCCGGGCACTGGCCCGGGTCGGCGCGATCGTCGACGAGCCCCGGTTCCACGGCCACCTGACCGGACGGGAGAACCTGAAGATCCTGGCCGCGGCCAGGGGCACAGCCGCCGGGCAGCAGATCGGCCCGGCGCTGGACCGGACCCGGCTGACCCAGCGGGCGGACGACAAGGTCGCGGCCTACTCCATGGGCATGCGCCAGCGCCTGGGCCTGGCCGCCTGCCTGCTGGCCGACCCGCAATTGCTCATTCTCGACGAGCCGATGAACGGGCTGGATCCGGCCGGCATGCACGAGATGCGGAGCCTGATCCGCGGCCTGGTCGACGAGGGGCGGACGGTCATGCTGTCGTCCCACCTGCTGGACGAGGTGGAACGCACCTGCGACGCGGTGGCCATCGTCGACCACGGCCAGGTCATCCGCCAGGGCCCCATCGGCGAGCTGACCGAAGCGGCCGGCGCGGCCGTCGAGGTCCAGTGCTCCGACCCGCCCGCGGCGGCCCGCGCGCTCGGCCCGCCCGCCGGCGCCGGCCGCGTCGCCCTCACCGGGGACGGGCTGGTCGTGACCCTGGCCGCCGGCCCCGCGCACCAGCAGGCGGCCGAGATCAACCGCCGCCTGGGCGGGGCCGGGAGCTCCGTCTACGGCCTCCGCCAGACGCACGCCCGGCTGGAGGACTGGTTCCTGTCCGTGACCAGCCGCTTCGGAGGAGAGCAGTGACCCAGCCTATGACCCAGCCCGCGACCCGGCCCCATCTCGCCACCGGCGGGCGCGGCTCCTGGCTGCCCACCTGGCCCCTGATCAGCGGCCGGCTCCTGGAGCTGCGCAAGCGCCGCGTCCTCACCACCGTCACGGTGGCGTTCACCGTCGCCCTGCCCGTCCTCTTCTACGGCATCCGGCTGATGTACCACCTGAGCGACCCGGCTCGCTACGCGCC
Organism: Streptosporangiaceae bacterium; assembly: GCA_050698895.1. Taxonomy (GTDB): domain Bacteria; phylum Actinomycetota; class Actinomycetes; order Streptosporangiales; family Streptosporangiaceae; genus DASUBV01. The sequence continues at coordinate 3,827 of JBOHCO010001123.1, read as the reverse complement.
GGCCGGCGCCCCGAACGCCTTCGCGACGGCCGGCACCCTGATGGACGAGTTCGGGTTCCTCATCGCCGTCGCGCTCGGCGCGACCGCCGGGACCGCCGACGTGACCGACGGCATGTTCCGCCACCTCGTGATCACCGGCCGGTCCCGGCTCGCCCTCTACCTGGCTCGAATCCCGGCCGGGCTGTCCGTCCTGCTCCCCTTGGCCGCCGCCGGCTTCACCGTGGCCTGCCTGGTGACCGCGTTCCTGGGCAGCCCGCTGCCAGCCGGCGCGGTGGCCCCCTCGCCGGGCGCCATGGCCGCGGCCGGGCTGTGGCTCGAGCTCGACCTGGTCATCGCGTTCACGGTCGGGCTCGGCCTCGGCTCGCTCATGGGCCAGCGGACCGTGCCGGTCATCCTGCTGGCCGTGCTGGAGATCATCATCACGCCGGCGCTGGCCGGTCACGCGCTGCCCCACTTCATCAACGGCGAGCGCCTGATCGTCGGCGTCGCCATGGACCAGCTGAAACCGGCCGCGCTGGCCGGAGGCATCACCGTCGGGCCGGGCGGCGGCCCGCGCCAGCTGCACCTGCCGCCCATGCCCGCCTGGGCCATGATCACCGTCATCGCGGGCTGGATCATCGGCTGGTCGGCCATCGGCGCCTGGAAGATGACCACCCGCGACGCCTGACCGGCGGCGTCACCGAACTGCGGCCCGCAGGGACCAGGGAAGGAAACGCCCGCGATGACCATCGCCATGGCAATCGGCACCCATAACCTCAGCGCCGTCCCCATCATCCTGGCCGTGATCATCATCGGCGCCATCGTCTACGTCCTGTGGAAGCGCAGGCGAGCCCGGCCGAAGGGCCCCGGTAAGTGGTGAATACGAAAGCTCCGCCCGGTACGGTTGACGCAGGAACTTCGTGTTCCTCCCGGGCCGCCTGTTACCTTTCGCCGGGTCCGGGCGGCCCGGTGCGGGTCATCGTTCGCAGCGATGCCTTCGACGAGACGACCGTCATCGTCCCCGTCTCCATCCATTCGTCCCCCCTAGGGGGGATTGGATTGGTCCCTAGCTGCGATTGCGGTGCTCATCTAACGTACAGGTAGAAGTTACCCGCCAGTTGGATGTGCCCGCCCGAGACCGTGAGGAGGGGGACCAAGGCCGAACGCGCTGTGCTTGCCCATGCGGTGGACGTTCCCACCATCGCCGCCTCTGCTCGCAGTACCGTACCTGGGGGGGCGTCCTTACGGAGTTCCGTATGTCGGCTATAGGCAAGACCTCGCCAGCGGCAGCGCCGCCGCTGCTCACTCAGCGAGAGACGATGATCGTCTTCCTGATGAGCGCCGGTCATACCGCATCCGAGATCGCGGCGCTGCTTGGCCTGCGGCCGCGCACGGTGGAGAACCGCAAGCGGTGTATCTACGAGAAGCTGGGGGTCGGCAACCAGAGTCATGCGGTCGCCCGGGCGATCGGGCTCGGACTGCTCCAGCCCGGCCCGCCCCCCACTCTGCCTCGGCGGGGCCAGGTCCCGCAAGAGCATGTCGGCGAGCCGGGGCGCGCCCTGCTCGCTGTCTTACTCGGCCCGGCCGGGAAGGCCAGGGATGAGACAGCGCAGCAGCTGATCTCCGAGCGTGTCCCGCTCGTCGTCGCGACGAAGCGCGACGACCTGATGCGCGATCACTGGATGTGGTGGCAACGCGGCCCGATCGTCGTGGTGCTCGTCGATCCGGAGCCCGAGGACTGGTCGGTGACCATCGCGCTGGGCGCCCCCACCCTCATCATCCGCAATCGCGACGTCCCGGAGCGGCTGGCCATCGCCGACGCGCTGGCGCGGCAGGCGAGCGGCCTGGTGGCCGAGGCCGACACCGCCGCCGGGCTCGCCCCTACCTTGAGTGCCGTGGCTCAGGGGCTGATGGTGATGAGCTGGGGGTACGCCGAAGTGCTGCTGAAATGGGCGCCTAATCCGCCGCCCACGATGCCTAAGCTGACGGCGCGGGAATACGACATTCTCAGCTCGATAGCCCGCGGTCACACGATCCGGCAGACCGCCCGCACGCTAGGTATCGCGGTAAAGACGGTGGAAAATACCCAGGCCCGGCTGTTCAGGAAACTCGGCGTCCGCAACCGGATGGAGACGCTGACCACTGCCGATGCGCTGGGCCTCATCGACCGGGCTATCGTCCCCCTGGGCCAGGCCGCGGCACCCGGCCAGGAAAATGGCCGATCCGTCTACCGGATCCAGCCTTGAGCTCATCGCCCGGCAACCGCGAACCAGAACTCGGCCCCGGCCGGGCCGGTCACGAGCACCATCGGTGCGGAGCCTGGCCGCGGGAGGCTCACCCGCGCATCGATATCGCAGTTCCCGCCCGAGCTGGCCTCGAATTCACCCGTGCTGACATTGGCCGTGGCGGCGGTGCCGTCCGGGCCGATGCTCAGGCAGCTGACGACAGCCCCGAACGCCGGAAACGGGTTCGTCCCGCGCAGGGAGACCGGCACGGAGGGATGGCTGGCGAGCACCAGTCCGCGTACCCGGACCAGGAGATGACCGTCGCGGCTGAGTGAGCCCGATCCAGTCCCGAGTACCCAGGGGAGCCGGGAGCCGGTTATCCCGCGAACAGCATTGGCTGAATTCGGATGGGCACCGGCGGCCGGCGTCAGCGTGTCAAATCGCATGATCAAGTCGCGACCCGAGTCCCCTGAGGAGGAACCGCCCGGCACCGCCCCCGAATCGTCCGCCGCCCCTCTGCTGTCCGGGGCCGTACCGCCGGCGGACGCAGTGTTGGCCATCTCAGACCTCTTTGCCTGCGGCCGGACAGCCCGCCGCCATGATCGGTCCCCGTCTCCCGATCACACGTCTGGCTAAGGCGTGAGGTTCAGTCCGCGGGGGTTACCCCCCGGAGATATCGGGGGAATCCCTGATGGACTTGCGATGTATCGCGTCGATAGCGTCTATGGCGTGGCGACCTTCGGAACGAGTGACACAGCGGCCCTGGCGTGGGCGCTGGGCGCGGCCGTCCTCTACGGAGCCGGCGCGGCGCTGCAGCAGCGTCAGGCCGCCGCGGCGCCCAGCCAGGCGGCGGGACGGCCCCGGCTGCTCCTGCTGCTGGCCCGGCGCCCGTGGTGGCTGCTCGGGATGGCCGCTGAGCTCGGCGGATTCGCCGCTCACGCAATCGCGCTGCGCACCGGCTCGCTGACCATCGTGCAGATGCTGGTCGCCTCGTCGCTGCTGTTCAGCGTGGCCACCGTCCGGGTGTGGTCGGGCCGCCGGCTGGGCTGGACCGCCTGGGCCGCGGTGCTGGCCGTCATCGCCGGCCTGGCCTCGTTCGTCGCGGTGGCCTCGCCGGCCTACGGTCACGCGGGTGTCTCGCCCGGATCCGGGGCGGCCGGACTGGCCGCCGGGTGCCTGGCCGCCTGCGCGGTGCCGCTCGCCGTCGTCGGCCTCGCGGCGTCCGGCCGCCGCCGCGCGGTCGTGCTGGCCGTGGCCGCCGGGCTGGCCGACGCCGGGGTCGCCGTCGTGACCATGGCCTTCTCGCACGCCGTCGGCGGCGGGCTGCCCGCCGTGGCCGGCTGCTGGGCGACCTACGCCCTGATGCTGGGGGGTCCGTGCTCGCTGCTGCTGACGCAGACCGCCTACCAGGCCGGGCGACCGATGATCACCCTGCCCGTCACCAACGTGGTCACCCCGCTGGCCAGCCTGGCCGCGGGCAGCCTGCTGCTCGGCGAGTCGGCCCGGCTCGGGCTCCTGAGCGGCACGGTCGCGGCCCTGGCGGTGCTGTCCACGCTGGCCGGACTCGTGGTGCTGGCCCGGCTGACGACCGGCTCGCCCGGCCCGGCGCGCGGTGCGCCCAGC
>JBOHCO010001122.1:0-6204 GCA_050698895.1 Streptosporangiaceae bacterium | reverse complement strand
CCCACCGCCACCCGCCACCCGCCACCCGCCACCCGCGACCCACCGCCACCCGCCACCCGCCACCCGCCACCCGCGACCCACCGCCACCCGCCACCCGCCAAGCCTTCCCTTCTCTGCCCGGCCAGCGCGGGCGTGCGTAATTCGCTGGCCCGCCCTCGCCCCACCGTGATCGGAGCCCCCTGTGAATATTGACGTTCACAATCACATTATCCCGTCGGAGGTGCTGGACCTTGTCCAGCGTAATCCGGTCTACGGAGTAACGATTTCCGATAATCGGTGGCGGTCGGCCAACATCCGCGCATTCCCGCTGATCGATGCCTGGCATGATCCCGACGCCAAGCTCCGGGAAATGGACAGCAAGGAACTTGACGCGGCCGTCCTGTCGGCGGCGCCCAAGCCGCTGTACTACTACGAGCTGCCGCTGCGCGACCAGCAGCTCATGGCGCAGACGTTCAACCGCTCGGCGGCCGCGTTCTGCGCCGGGCACCCGGACCGGCTGCGCTGGATGGCGCATGTCCCGCTGACGTTTCCCGAGGCGGCCGTGGAGATCCTGGCCGAGGCGCGGGACCTGGGTGCCTGCGGCGTCGAGCTGGGCACCTCGGCGGCCGGCCACCGGCTCGACGAGCCGGCGTTCGAGGTGCTGTGGGACGGTCTGGAGTCGCTCGGCCTGCCGGTTTTCCTGCACCCGGCCTACGAGTCGGAGGCCGCCGAGAACAACAAGTACGCGCTGGGCCCGGTCATCGGCCTGCTGAACGAGGTGACCAACACCATTCAGCGCCTGATCTGCGGCCGGGTCCTCGATCGGCATCCCGGCCTGCGGATCGTCGCGGCGCTGGGGGGCGGCTACTTCCCCTACAGCGTCGGCCGGCTCCGGCAGTACACCAGCTGGCTGCGTCCCGAGCTTGAGAGCGCGCCGGCCGACCCGTGGTCCTACGTGGGGCAGCTGAAGTTTGACACCCACGTGCACGACCCGGTCGCGCTGCGCTTTCTCGTGGAGAAAGCCGGCTCCGGCAATGTGCTCATCGGCACCGACTGCTCATTCCTGAGCTGCACGCCGTCGCCCATGGGCGAGCTCAGGGAGGCGCTGGGCAATGACACGGCCGCTATCAAGGCCATCGCTGAGGCGAATGCCTACGAGATGTTCTGGAACCAGTCACATAAATAACGCTAGCTGAGACGGATCACCAGGATGTGTCTGCTTCTCTGTCAAGGTAGGTGGCCGATATGTCTGGCCTAGGGCAAGCAATCGGCTATGGCATCGTCACCTCGGCCATACTCGGCCTCTCCGCGATCGCCATGTCCTTGCAGTTCGGCGTGACCAAGCACGCGAACCTGGCCCACGGCGAGTTCCTGACCGTCGCCGCGTACACGGTGGTGCTGGTGCAGTCCAGGACCGGCAGCCTGGCCCTGGCGGTGGTCTGCGCGGTCGCGGCCGGCGCCGCGGCGGCCTGGCTGCTCAACCGCATCGTCCTGGTGCCGTTCCGCAAGGTCTCCAACCGCCTGGCGGTCATGCTGATCGTGACGTTCTGCGCGGGCCAGATCGTCCAGGGCGCGCTGGCGATCGGATTCGGCCTCAACTACGTGAACATCACGGTGCCGACCCAGGTCGCGCACCAGGTCGGCCCGTTCCTGTGGACGCCGCTGGACGAGATCATCATCGCCGCCGCAGTCGTGATCTTCGCCGGCGTCTTCGCCGTGCTGTACCTCACGCCCTTCGGCCGCGCCCAGCGGGCCGTCGCCGACGACATCGCCCTGGCCCGGGTCAAGGGCATCAGGGCGGACCGGGTGCTGTGGCAGACCTGGCTGCTGGTCGGCGCCCTGTCCGGGGTGGCCGGGGTCGCGCTGGCGGTCACGTCAGGCACGTTCAACAACCAGCTCGGCTTCAACTACCTGCTCGTCACCTTCGCCGCGATCATCGTGGGCGGCCTCGGGAAGGTCCACGGAGCGCTGGTCGGCGCGGTCATCATCGGCCTGGTCACCGAGATATCCGGCTACTACCTCAGCAGCGGCTACAAGCAGGTCTTCGCGCTGCTGCTGCTGGCCCTGGCCCTGATCCTGCGGCCGAGCGGCATCTTCGCCACCGAGGCCGCCGAGACAAGGGCGTGAGAGCATGATCCAGTTCGCGCTGACCAGCCTGATCTTCCTGGCCTTCCAGGCCATCCTGGTCCTGGGCCTCAACGTCCAGTTCGGCCTGACCGGGATCCTCAACCTGGCCTACATCGTGTTCTACGCGGCCGGGGCCTACACCGCGGGCGTCCTGACCGGGCCGCCGCCCGCGCCGCCGGGACTGACCTACATCGGCGGCTGGAACCTTCCGTTCTATGTCGGCATCCTGGGCGCGATGGTGGTGGCCGGGCTGCTGTCGGCGCTGGTCGGGGCGGTCGCCCTGAGCCGCCGGCTGCGCGGCAGTTACCTGGCCATCACCACCCTCGTGGTGGCGGTGGTCGCCCTCCAGGTTGTCTCCCAGGCGCAAGGGCTGTTCGACGGGAGCCTGGGCCTGCTCAACGTGCCGCTGCCGTTCGGGCGGGGGCTGAGCAGCGATGCGTTCGCCTATCTCTACACCGGGTTCATGATCGTCGTGGTGGCCGTGTGCTTCGCGGTGGCGGCGTGGCTCCGGCGGGCGCCGTTCGGGCGGATCCTGCGGGTCATCCGCGAGGACGAGGTCGCCGCGAGCGTCTTCGGCTACAACATCTTCAAGTTCAAGCTCATCGCGTTCACCTTCGGCGGGGTGCTGGCCGGCCTGGCCGGCTGCCTGACCATCTTCTACGTCGGGTCCTTCAGCCCGGCCGGCTGGGGCGTGGGCGAGACGCTGTTCACCCTGACCTGCGTGTTCGTCGGCGGGGCCGGCAGCACCCTCGGCGTCGTGATCGGCGCCAGCGTCATCTCGCTGGTGTTCGTGCAGCTCACCACGCTGCTGCCGACGCTGCAGAGCGACCCCTCGCTGATCCTGGTCGCGCGCGGCATGCTCATCCCGCTGCTGCTGATCCTGGTCCTGCGGTTCCGGCCGACCGGGCTCCTGCCCGAGCGCCTGCCCCGGCTGGCCTACCGCCCCGCGGCGGCGGCCGATGCCGTCCCGGAGGCGCACGGCGAAGATGACTTCCCGCCCGGCGGCCAGCCTCAGGTGAGCGGAGGCCAGCGATGAGCGGCACGTCCGCGCAGGCCAGCCCGCCCGGCGGGCCCGCCGAGCCGGTCCTCCAGGTGACCGACATTCACAAGTCCTTCGGCGCCGTCCACGCCGTCGACGGCTGCAGCATGGCCGTGCCGGCGGGCGCGATCGTCGGGCTGATCGGCCCGAACGGCAGCGGGAAGAGCACCTTCATCGAGGTGCTGTCCGGGCTGGTGCCCTGCGACAGCGGACGCATCCTGCTGGACGGCACCGACATCACCCGGGCCGCCCCGCACCAGCGGGCCCGGCTCGGCCTGCGGCGTACCTTCCAGGCCTCCCGGCTGTGGATGCACCTCAGCGTGGCCGAGAACCTGCTGGCCTCGACCCCGCCGCAGGGCCGGGACAGCTTCTGGCGGACCTATCTGCGCCCCGGTGCGGTACGCCGGGCCGAGGCCGACAGCTCCGTCGTCGCGGCCGAGGTACTCGACCGGTTCGGCCTAATCCAGATGCGCGATCAGCCGGCCGCCGTGCTCAGCGGCGGCCAGGGCCGGCTACTGGAGTTCGCCCGGATCCTCGTCAGCGGCGCCACCGTAGCGCTGCTCGACGAGCCGCTGGCGGGCGTCAACCCGGTCATGGCCGAGTCGGTCATCTCCGGGATCAGGGACCTGCAGCGCAGCGGGATCTCGGTGCTGCTGGTCGAGCACAATCTCGGCGCGGTCGAGGAGCTGTGCGACCCCATCTACGGCATGAGCGAGGGCCGCATCGCGGTCAGCGGCTCCATGCAGGAAATCACGGCATCGACCTTCTTCGCCGATGCCTACATCGGAGCCTCGCGCTCGGCTGGGACTGACGGGTCATGAATCCAGAGCTCATGAAGCCAGAGCCGGCCAGCGAGCCGGTCCTCGAGGTGACCAGCCTCACGGTGGGCTACGGACGCTCCATCATCGTTCGCGACGCCTCGCTGTCCGTCCGGCGCGGCGAGATCGCCGTCATCGTCGGCCCGAACGGCAGCGGGAAGTCGACCCTGCTCAAGGGCGTGATCGGCACGCTGCGCCCGGTGTCGGGGACGGTCCGGCTGCTGGCCGGCCGTCCGCAGGACGTCACGGGAAAGCCGCCCGAGCGGATTGTCGGCCTCGGCGTGGCCTACGTCCCGCAGCTGGCCAACGTCTTCCCGTCCCTGTCGGTGGCCGAGAACCTCCTGGCCGGGCTGCGCAAGCGCAAGGCCGTGCGCAGCGGGCGCATGGACCTGGTCTACTCACTGTTCCCCGACCTGCGGCCGGCCGCGCGCCGGCCGGCCCGGACGCTCAGCGGCGGCCAGCGGATGATGCTGGCGCTCGGCCGGGCGCTGATGACCGAGCCGAGCGTCGTGATCGTCGACGAGCCGTGCGCCGGGCTGTCGCCGCGCTACCGGGACGTCGTCTGGGAACAGCTCATCGCGCTGCGCCGGGCCGGCGTCGGGCTGCTCGTGGTCGAGCAGAACACGCGGGCCGCACTCGAGGCCGCCGACTACGGCTACGTCCTGGTCGCGGGCCGGATCCGCCGCGAGGCCCCGGCCGACGCGCTGCTGTCGGACAGCGACCTCATCGAGCTCTACATCGGGAAGTCCAGGCAGTCCGGCTAGGCCGCCACCTAGCTCTAGCCCCCGCCGCACAGTTATGGAGGATTTGCGATGCCAGGCCGATCAGGTACATACCGGTCAGATACATGCCGGTCAGATAAAAGACGCAGATATTCACGGTTCCTGGCCGGCGGCGTGGTCGTCGTCGCCAGCACCCTGGCCTGCGCCGCGTGCGGGTCCTCCGGCAGCGGAGGCTCAGGAGGCTCAGGAGGTACGGCGAGCGGCGGCTCGGTTCCCGTGGGCTGCGAGACCGACCTCACCGGCACCTACGCCACGTTCGGCGCTCAGGCCCTGCAGGGCTGCCAGGCCGGGACCTACGCCGTCAACCACGCCGGCGGGGTCGACGGCGGCCAGATGATCAAGCTGATCCCGGCCGACGACGCCTCGGACCCGGTGGACGCCGTCGCGCCGGCGGAGAAGCTCGTCAACGTCAGTCACATCGTGGCCCAGGACGGCGAGGCCGGGACCAACGCCCAGGCCATCGCGACCATCTTCACCCGGGCGCACCTCCCCTTCATGATGGGCGGCGGTGACGTCTTCTACGACAAGAACGCCAATCCCTACATCTGGCGCATCTCGCCGTCCGACTCTCAGCTGGGCGTGGCCATGGCGCTGTGGGCTCATCACCGCGGATACACCCGCGCCGCCGTGCTGTTCCGGACCGGCGACGTCGCGCAGAGCATCATCCCCGTGGTCACCAAGGCGTTCCAGAAGCTCGGCGGCACCATTGTCTCGTCGCAGATCATCCAGGCCGACCTGTCCAGCTACAGCTCGGAGATCAGCAAGCTGCTGAGCAGCCACCCGCAGGTCATCTTCTCCGAGATGGACCCGCCGACCGAGACGGTGGTGTTCAAGGACCTGGCCGCGGCCGGCTCGAACAACCTGCCCACGATCGGAACCGACGACATGGTCGGCTCGGCCATGCTGAAGGGCATCGGCATCCCCGCGGCCCGGAAGCTGATGACCAACGTCGAGGCGGGCACGTTCAAGAGCCCGGCGCTCCCGTTCTACCTCAAGGCGGTCCAGGCGTCCTCGCACCAGGCGCCCCAGGCCGGATCGCAGAACACCTACGACGGCATGCTGATCTGGGCGCTGGCCGCGGACATGGCCAAGAGCACGGACGGGGCCACGGTCAACGCGGACATCCCCAAGGTCACCGCGCCCGGCGGGGTCCCGGTCTACAGCTACGCCCAGGGGCTGAAGGAGCTCAAGGCGGGCAAGCGCATCACCTACATCGGGGCCAGCGGGCCGTTTGACTTCAACAGCTACCACAACATCTTCGGCCCGTTCGACGCCGTGGTCGCGACCCCGGCAGGCGGCTACAAGACCGTCTACACGCTGACGCCGCAGGCCCTCAAGGCCATCAGCTAACCGACTGTCAGCTAACCGACTGTCAGCTAGCCGGTGAGGTGGCTGCACATGCCCGGCCATAAGGGTTGCCAGCTGACCCACCGCCCGGCGGCGGCGGCCGTTGGACGCC
>JBOHCO010001121.1:0-4145 GCA_050698895.1 Streptosporangiaceae bacterium | reverse complement strand
ACGCTGCCGCACACCGTGACCCCGCTGTCCTGGGCCGACTGGGACGTCCGCGCCTGGCAGGACCGGTGGATCTACCGCAGGCACTTCGCCCGGCCACCGGGCGGCGGGCGGGTGCTGGTCGACTTCGACGGCGTCATGACCAGCGCCGCCGTGGTCCTCAACGACACCACGGTGGCCGCCCACCAGGGCGGTTACCTGCCCTGGTCGGCCGAGCTCACCGCCGCGCTGGCCGACGGCGACAACGTGCTCGCCGTCATCGTCGACGCCACCTGGCAGAACGTCCCGCCCGGCGGCAGCCCGGCCGGCCCGGCCGCGGTCGACTACCTCCAGCCGGGCGGCATCTACCGCGAGGTCACGCTGCGGGTCGTGCCCGAGGTGTTCCTGGCCGACGTGTTCGCCCGGCCGTCCGGGGTGCTCGGCCCCGACCCGAGCCTGACCGTGCAGGCCACCATCGACGCGGCCGTGGTGCCGCGCGGCCCGGTGCGGCTCACCGCCGAGCTGCTCGACGGGTCCCGGCCGGTGGCGTCGGCGTCGGCCACCGTCACGATCCCGGCCACCGGCCAGACGATCACTTCCCTCCTGATTAACGGTCTCGGCCCGGTCGGCCTGTGGTCTCCGGGCTCGCCGCGGCTGTACACGGTACGCACGTCGCTCGACGGCGGCCCGGACACCGGCGCGGGCGCCGCGGACGTGGTCGAGGTCAGGACCGGCTTCCGCGAGGCCGTGTTCCGGCCGGACGGCTTCTACCTGAACGGCCAGCGCCTGCCGATCTTCGGCCTGAACCGCCACCAGCTGTTCCCCTACCTGGGCATGGCCGCCCCGGCCCGGCTGCAGCGCCGCGACGCCGAGCTGATCAGGACCGAGCTGAACTGCAACATGGTGCGCTGCTCGCACTACCCGCCGTCGCCGCACTTCCTGGACGCCTGCGACGAGCTGGGCCTGATGGTGTGGGAGGAGCCGCCCGGCTGGCAGTACGTGGGCGACGCGGCCTTCTCCGAGCTCGTGGTGCGGGACGTGCACGACATGGTGGTCCGCGACCGCAGCCGGCCGTCGGTCATCATCTGGGGCACCCGGCTCAACGAGTCGGGCCGCGCCGACGCCCTCTACCGTCGGACCCGCCAGGTGGCCGACCGGCTCGACGGATCGCGGCCGACCTCGGGCGCGATGGCCAGCTACTCGGCGGCGGGCTGGGCCCAGGACGTGTTCGCCTACGACGACTACCACCACACCGCCGACGGCGACGCCGTGCTGAACCCGCCGCTGCCCGGCGTGCCGTACCTGGTCGCCGAGGCCGTGGGCGCGCTGGCCGGCCCGCCGCGGTACCGCTGGACCGACACCGGCGCGGTCCTGGCCGCGCAGGGCCGGCTGCACGCGCAGGTGCACAGCCGGGTCCGGGCCGACCCCGGCTACGCCGGGCTGCTGGGCTGGTGCGCGATCGACTACGCGTCGCTGAACGGCGGCGAGCGGATCTGGCGGAACCTGAAAACGCCCGGCCTGCTGGACACCTTCCGGGTGCCCAAGCCCGGCGCCGCGATCTACCGGTCGCAGGTCAGCCCGCAGGTCCGCCCGGTGATCGGGCCGATGTTCCGCTGGGACTTCGGCCCCGGCTCGCCGCCGGACGGGCCGGGCCCCGGCGCCATGATCGCCACCAACTGCGACCGGCTCGAGCTGTACCTGGCCGGGCGGCACCACGCCACCGCGGTGCCGGACGCCGGGAGCTACCCCGGCCTGGCCTACCCGCCGGCCGTCGCCGACCTGACCGCCGACGGCGCCGGCGCCGGGCGCCCCGAGCTGCGCATCGACGGGTACGTCGGCGGCACGCTGGCCGCGACCGTGACGATGTCGGCCGACACCACGCGCGACCGGCTGGCGCTGTGGCCGGACCACACCGCGCTGCGGGCCGACGGCGCCGACGCCACCCGGCTGACCTTCCGCGCCGTGGACGCCTACGGCCACCACCGGCCGTACGTCACCGGCCCGGTGACGCTGAGCCTGACCGGCCCGGCCACGCTCATCGGCGACAACCCGTTCCCGTTCGGCGACTGCGGCGGCGTGGGCGGCGCCTTCGTGCGGTCCTGGCCCGGGTGGCCCGGCCGGGTGACGGTGCGCGCGGAGCACGCCACGCTGGGCCAGGCCGCGGCCGGGCTGGTTACTTCTTCGGCTTGGTGATCGAGCCGGGCGGCGGGATGACGCCGGGGCCGGTCTTCTCGCACTTCAGCGCGCCGTGGCCGGTGCCGAGCAGCGGCCGGGCCAGCTTGGGCGGGGTCTTGAAGGCCGGGTGGCGCAGGTCCAGCATGTCGAGCATGGGCCAGGCGTTGGCGTCCCGGAAGGTCATCGCCGGGAGGTTCCACTTGTGCTCGACCAGCGCGCAGATGCTGGTGTGGTCCATGACCTTGTGCGAGACGTAGTCCCGGCGGGCGTACGGCGAGATGACCGCGGTGGGTACCCGGAACCCGTACTGGCCGAAGCCGGTGTAGACCTTCTCGCCGGACGGCACGTCGGGCTTGATGCTGTCGGGCACCAGGGCGCGCGGCGGGACCACGTGGTCGTAGTAGCCGCCGTGCTCGTCGTAGGTCCAGACCAGCAGCGTGCGGTCCCACGCCGGGCCCTTCATCACGGCGTCGATCACCTTGGCCGCGAACTGCTCGCCGGCCGCGATGTCCTGCGGGTCCTCCTCGGACTGGGTGTCGTAGTTGGGCTCGACCAGGGACAGGCCGGGCAGCTTGCCTGCGGCCGCGTCCTGGTAGAACTCCGCGATCTTGACGATCTTCCTGCCCGCGTTCTTGATGAACAGCTCGGGGAACAGGGCGGTGCTCGACACGCTGCTGTAGTACGCCTTCCAGCTCCGGCCGACCGCGGCCACGTGGTCGAAGATCGTCCCGTTGGCCGGGTAGTCCTTCAGCTTGGGCACGGTGTCGTTGACCTGGCCCAGCGAGGTGGCGGCCATCAGGTAGCGCCGGTTGGGGTCGGTCTGGCCGAGCAGCGAGCAGAAGTACCGGTCCGCGATCGGGAACGCCGAGGCCATGGAGTAGTAGAACGGCTGGTCGGCCCGCTCCCAGTAGCCCATCGAGGTGGGGCCGCTGCCGGACTCCACGAACCCGTTGTTGCGGCCGGTGCCGAGCTGCCGGTGGCTGCTGCGCCAGTCCTGGGCGGGCTTGTGGTTCTGGCAGGTGGTCGGCATCCGGAACGCGTGCTGGATCCACCCGTTCCGGTACGGGTTGGTGTTCAGCGGCTTGCCGTGGCGGTCAATACGGAATCCGTCGGCCCCGGGTCGGCGGAGCATGCCGAACCGGTTGTCGTAGGAATGGTTCTCCATCATCAGGATGACGATGTGCTCGATCTGCGGGATCGTGTCGGTGCCCACGGGCAGCCTGGGGTAGGGCCGCGACCCGGGCTTGCGCAGGTGCTTGTCCAGCGGGTTCAGCGGGCCGGCGGCCCCGGCGGCCGAGCGCCAGCCGCCGACGCCGACGGCGGCCCCGGCGACCAGGCCGGCCTGGAGCACGCGGCGCCGGCTCGTCCCTGCGCCATTGGCCTCGCCATTGCCCGCGGTACCGGGCCGCTCGCTCATGTTGCCTCCCGTGGTGCCTCGTGGCCCCGGAGAGCCGATTCTGCTGTGAGCATCTCAAGTCCCTTCGTACCGCCATAGAACTTCCACATGAAGTGCAGTCGTCGGCCACCTCTCGGGCCGCCCGACGGGTAGGCACGGGGTATCCACGGAGTATCCAGGGGTATCCACGGGGTATCTACGGGGCGTGCGCGGGGCGGGCCGGCCGGGCCGGATGGCAGGACGCGACGGATGACTGGGCGGGCAGGATGACAGACGTGAAGGGCAGGTGCGCCGATGGGATCCGCGGGCTGTGAGGTTTCCTGGTTCGCCGCCTTGTGCGACGACGACTACGAGTTTCTCGGCGTCCCCGATCCGGCCCTGCGGTCCAGCTGGGAGCACTGCCGGACCATCGCCCTGGCCGCCGAGGAGGCGGGCTACGACAACCTGCTGCTGCCCTCGGGCTACGCCAGGGGCATCGACTCGGTGGCGTTCGCGGCCGGCATCGCCCCGCTGCTACGGCGCATGCAGCTGCTGCTGGCGGTGCGGATGGGCGAGATGTGGCCGCCGCAGCTAGCCCGCCAGCTCGCCACCATCGACC
>JBOHCO010001120.1:0-2949 GCA_050698895.1 Streptosporangiaceae bacterium | reverse complement strand
CCGCTGGCCCGGGTGGCCACCGGCGCCTCGCCGGTCCCGAGCACCTGCGGCCCGGGGCCGACAAGCACCGCCTTGGTGGCCGACGTGCCCTGGTCGATGGCGAGGATATTCACGGGATGGTCGCGGGCTTGCTCAGCGGTCGCTCACCGGCCCGCCGGCGACTCGGGCCCGGTGCTCTGTTTCGGGCCCCCGGCCAGGGCGTCGGCGCCGTGCACGCCCGCCTCGGTGCGCATCGCCGACGGCTCGATCAGCCACTGGACCACGTAGAAGACCAGGCCCACGCCGAGCGCGCCGAGTACGTAGTACTGCGCGTCCCGGAAGGCGCTCGGCCCGATCAGCACGACCAGCTCGTAGGCCAGCCAGATCAGCGCCCCGGCGATGACCGGGATCTCCCAGCGGCCCAGGGCCGACGGCGGCGCGTCCAGCCCGTCCCGGCCCCGGCGGCGGCGGCCGGCGAACAGGTACAGCAGCACCGTGCTGGCGTACAGGATGGCCGGCATGATCGTGGACGCCGTGAACAGCGTGACCAGCGCCCCGGCGTGGGTCCGCAGCACCAGCGTGATGATCGCGCCGAGCACCGCGGCCAGCACGGTGGCCCAGCTCGGGCCGCCGGTCGACCGCGGCACCTGACTCCACAGCTGGTGGCCCGGCAGCCGCCGGTCCCGCGCCATCGAGAAGATCAGCCGGCCGTTGGTGACCATGATGACCAGCCCGCAGGCGAAGATCGACACGCAGACGAAGATCAGGAACAGCTTCTGCACCACGCCGCCGAGCACGTCGCGCACGATCAGCGCGACCGGCGCCGAGCTGGCCGTGGCGGCCGTGACCGACTTGGTGGCGTAGCTCAGCGCGATCAGGAACGCCATGCCCACGGCGCCGGACAGCAGCACCGCCCGGAGCATGGCCCGCGGGATCGTCTTGTGCGGCTGCTCAGTCTCCTCGGCCAGGTTGCTGGCCGACTCGAAGCCCACGATGGTGTACGCGCCGAGCAGGGTGGCCAGCATGAACGGGCCGAGATAGGCGAAGTAGCCGGCGTGCGGCACCACCCCGGTCGAGCCCAGGTTGCTCCAGTGACCCAGCCCGCGCACCGCGGCCACGATCAGCAGGAGCACGGTCAGCCCGACGATGCCGATGACCTCCGTCGCGACCGCCGTGTTATTGACCCTGGTCGTCATCCGGGTCGACCAGATGATCAGTGCCGCCTGCAGGGCCAGCACCACCACCGTCTCCAGCGCCGCGCTGGTCGGCGTGAACGTCTCGCCGATCAGCGGCTGGAACGCCACCTGGACCAGGCCGTAGTCGACCGACACGGTCACGATCGACAGGAACGCGAGCGACATCCAGCCCAGCCACCAGCCGACGTGGACGTTGGCCAGCCGCGAGGCCCACTGGTAGGAGTAGCCCGACAGCGGCACCCGGGCCGCCAGGGCCCCGTAGACCAGGGCCACCAGGGCCTGGCCCGCGACCACGATGACCCAGGTCCAGATGGCCCGCGGCCCGCCGACGCCAAGGGCGAAGCCGTAGGTGGTGAAGATCCCGGTGGTGATGGAGATGAAGCTGAACGCCACCGCGAACGACTCGAACTGACGCAGCGACCGGGCGAACTGCTGCTTGTAGCCGAATCGCGACAGGGCCGCGTCGTCGTCGTGCTGGGCTGTGGCTGTCACGGCATGATCACTTCCTTATCCGGCCTCGGTGAGGGGTATCGGCCCCGAGGTGGCCGTGAGCAGGTCGGTCCCGCTGTCCGCGAGCGCGGCGCGGGCCAGGTCGTTCTCCTCGTCGTCGGTGATGACCGCCGTGATCTGCTCCAGCGGGCAGACCCGGTGCACCGCGATGACGCCGAGCTTGCTGGAGTCGGCCAGCACGTAGCTGGCGGCGGTGTGCGCGATGATCGTGCGGCGCACCACGACCTCGGGCGGGTAGTAGTCGGTCAGCCCGGCCTCGGGGTGCACCCCGCCCGAGCCCAGGAACGCCCGGTCGGCGTAGAACTCGGCGAAGAACGCCTCGGCGTGCGCGCCCGAGCAGGCCGCGTCGCCGGGCCGGACCTGGCCGCCGGCCAGCATCAGTTCCACGCCGTCCCGAGCCGACAGCTCCATGGCGGCCGGCACCGAGCTGGTCAGCACCCGCCCGCGGAAGGCGGCGGGCAGCGCCCTGGCCACCTCCAGCGCCGTGGTGCCGACGTCGATGATGATCGTCTCCTCCGGCTCGACCAGGCTGGCCGCCAGCGCGGCGATGGCCCGCTTGCGGTCGCTGTGCCGGACGCTGCGGGCGGCGAAGCTGCCCTCGCTGGACCGGCCCGGCGGCCGGGTGGCCCCGCCGTAGACCCGCTCGAGCAGGCCCTGGCCCTGAAGCGAGCGCAGGTCGCGCCGGATGGTCTCCACCGACACCCCGAACTGGCGGGCCAGGGCGTCGGCCGAGACCGCGCTCTGCGCGCGGGTCTGGGTCAGGATCGCCTGGCGGCGCTGCGTCGGCAGCATGGCGCTCCCCGCTGTGTCTCATGAGCTGTCGCGGTGTCGGCCGAAGATGACCGTTCTTGACTGATCTTGACCGACTGTTGTGGGCGTCGTCAACCCCCGGATGGGCCTCGAATCAGGCCGGGCTGGGCGCCCGCTAGCCGCCCGCTGCCCCCCGCTAGCCGACGATGATCTCGCCGGTGTTCCAGGGGAAGCCCGCGCAGTCGTCGTAGAAGTAGGTGCCGGCCTTGGTCAAGGTGACCGTGCCCGACTGGCCGGGCGCCAGCGGGCCGACCTTGAAGCTGGCCGGGTCGAAGAACGACTCCGCGCAGTGGTCCCTGGCGTTCCCGGCCGGGTTGGTGAACGTCACCGTGGTGCCGGCCGGCACGGTCATGACCGGCGGCGCCATCGCCACCGCGCTGCCCAGGTTCTCCGCCGGGCCCGGCGCGCGGGTCGCGGTGTCCCAGGTGCGGCCCAGGACCACGGTGTCGTGCGC
>JBOHCO010001119.1:0-5580 GCA_050698895.1 Streptosporangiaceae bacterium | reverse complement strand
CTGCGGGTCGTGCTGATCTTCCTGGCCGTCACCTGCGTCGGCGAGGGCATCATGGGCACGCTGTTCGCCCCGTTCGTGCGGTCGGTGCTGCACGGCACCGGGCCGGACTACGGCTTCATCATGTCGGCCCAGGCGGTGGGCGGCATCGGCGGCGGGCTGATCGCCGCGGCGCTGGGCCGCCGGGCCCGGCCGGCACTGCTGTTCGGCTGGGGGGCGGTGGCGTTCGGCGCGGTGGACCTGGTCCTGTTCCTGTACCCGCTGGGCTACGTGGCCGTCTGGCCGGCCGTGGTGTGCATGGTGGTGGTCGGCGTGCCCGGCGCGCTGACGCTGGCGGGCGGCTTCACGCTGCTCCAGCGGGCCACCGCCGACAGCCACCGGGGCCGGGTGTTCGGCGTGCTGGGCGCGGTCGAGGGGGTGGCCACCGTCGCGGGCACGGTAACGGCCGGGTTCCTCGGCCAGGCCCTCGGCATCATCCCGGTGCTGGCGGCGCAGGGCGCGGGGTACCTGATCGCGGGGGTGGCCGTCGTGCTCATCCTGCGGCCAGGCGCCGGCGAGCCCGCCCCCGCCGCGGCGGGGGTGCGAGCGGCCCGTGCGTCCATCTGATAAGAATCGCCTATGCGGGTGGGTCTGGTCGGCGCCGGGGTCATCAGCCACAACCACCTGCCGCACCTGCTGCGCCTCGGGGCGGAGGTCCGGGTCTACTCCGAGGCCGGGGCGGACGAACTGGTCGCGGCGCACGGCGGCACCGTGGCGGCCAGCCTGGACGAGCTGCTGGACTGGGCGCAGGTCGCGGACCTGGCCAGCCCGACGCACACGCACTACCCGCTGGCCCGGCAGGCACTGGCCGCCGGGCTGGACGTGATCTGCGAGAAGCCGCTGGCCCGGACTGATGAGCAGGCCGACGAGCTGGTCTCGCTATTTAGACGCGCGGGTCACCACCTGTACCCGAATCACGTGGTGCGCTACTTTCCGGCCTACACCAGGCTGCAGGCCGCGGTTCGGGACGGGCGGCTGGGCGAGCTGGCCGTGCTGCGCTTCTACCGGTCCGGCGCGTTCCCGGTCCGCTCGGCCTGGTTCGCCGACCTGGACCTGTCCGGCGGCGTCGTGCTGGACATGATGCTCCACGACCTGGACCTGGCCCGCTGGGTGGCCGGGGAGGTGACCCAGGTCAGCGCCACGCGGACCCGCCGGGGGGACGGGAACCAGCCGGCCGAGGCGGCGCACGTGCTGCTCACCCACGCCTCGGGCGCGATCACCCACGTGGCGGGCGTCTGGGGCGCGCAGCACCTGCGGTTCACCACCGGGTACTTCGCGGCCGGGACGGGCGGGACGCTGGAGTACGACCGGGCGGCCGGGGCGGGCTTCACCGCCGATCTGGCCCGCGGGCCGGCCCGGGGCGAGGCGGTGCCGGAGACCGACCCGGCCGAGGACCCTTACTTCCTGGCCCTCGAGGACTTTCTGGGCGCCATCCGGCACGGCACGCCGACCCGGGTGACCGCGGCCGACGGTGCGGCCGCCGTCCGGATCGCCAACGCGGCGCTGCGCTCAGCGAGCGAGCAACGCCCCGTGACCCTCGGAGCGCCATGAAGATCGGCATCATGTCGTTCGCGCACACCCACGCGGCGTCCTACGTCAGGCTTCTGCGCGCGGAGCCCGATATCGAGCTGCTCGCGGCCGACCCCGGGCCGCATCCCGCCGCTTCGCATCTGCCCGGCGAGGTCCGCGGCGCCGAGCTGGCCCGGCAGCTCGACGTGGCCTACTGCGACGGCTACGACCAGCTGATGGCCTGGGGCCCGGACGCCGTGCTGATCACCAGCGAGAACGCCCGGCACCGGCCGCTGGCCGAGCTGGCCGCCAGCCGCGGGGCGCACATCCTGTGCGAGAAGCCCCTGGCCACCGCCTGGGCCGACGGGCTGGCCATCGCCGGCGCCGCGCGAACGGCGGGCGTGACGCTCATGATGGCCTTCCCGGTGCGCTTCGCCAGCGTGTTCGCCCGGCTCCGGGCCCAGTACGAGGCCGGGCTGCTGGGCGACATCGTCAGCATCCGCGGCACCAACAACGGGAAGCTGCCGGCCGAGCGGGCCTGGTTCGCCGATCCGGAGCTGGCCGGCGGCGGCGCGTTCGCCGACCACGTGGTGCACATCGCGGACCTGATCGAGGCGCTGACCGGGGCCGAGCCGCTCACCGTCACCGCGGTGAGCAACCGCAAGCTGTACGCCGACCGGGCCCGGGCCGAGACCGGCGGCCTGGTCATGATCAGCTACGCGGGCGGCGTCATCGCGGCCATCGACTGCTCATGGAGCCGCCCGGCCACCGCGCCGACCTGGGGCGGCCTGACGCTCAGCGTCGCGGGCACGCTCGGCTCGGTCGACCTGGACGTCTTCGGCCCGCGCGCCCGCGGCCTGGACGCGGCGACCGGCCGCCCGATCGAGCTGCCCTACGGCCCCGACCTCAACGCGCCGATGCTGCGCCAGTTCCTGCTGGCCATACGCACGGGCCAGCAGCCGCAGCCAGATGCCAGCGTCGGCCTGCGCACGCTGGCCGTCATGCTCGGCGCCCAGCAGTCGGCGCGGACGGGCACGACCGTCGCCCTGCGGCACTTGTTAGATATCCCCTAACAAATGGGCGTGGGCCAGTCCGGCCTAGAACACACTCTCCTCGGGGTTACTCGCGCTGATCGCGGCCGGCACCGCGGTCAGCCCGGCGGCCGGGCTGAGCGGGTGATGGCAGGCGGCCAGGTGGTCCGGGCTGCCGTGCTGGACCAGCGGCGGCTCGGTGGTCTTGCAGATGTCGGTGGCGAACCGGCAGCGGGGGTGGAACCGGCAGCCCGACGGCGGGTCGATGGGGCTGGGCACGTCGCCCTCGAGCACGATCTGCTGGCGGGCGGCCGACAGGTCGGGGTCGGGGATGGGCACGGCCGACAGCAGCGCCTCGGTGTAGGGGTGCACGGGCCGCTGGTACAGCTCCTCGCCCGGCGAGATCTCCACGATCTTGCCCAGGTACATGACCGCGATCCGGTCCGACACGTGCCGGACCACGCCCAGGTCATGGGCGATGAAGATGTAGGTCAGGTTCAGCTCCTCCTGGAGGTCATCCAGCAGGTTGATGACCTGGGCCCGGATGGACACGTCCAGGGCCGAGACCGGCTCGTCGGCGATGATCAGCTTGGGGTTCAGGGCCAGGGCCCTGGCCACGCCGATGCGCTGGCGCTGGCCGCCGGAGAACTCGTGCGGGTACCGGTTCACGTGCTCCGAGGACAGGCCGACCAGCTCGAGCAGCTCCAGCGTCCGGTGCCGGATGTCCTCGCGGCTGCCCCGGTGGTGGATGCGCATCGGGTCGCCGATGATGGCGCCCGCCCGCTTGCGCGGGTTGAGCGACGCGTACGGATCCTGGAACACGATCTGCAGGTCCCGCCGGACCGGCCGGAGCCGGCGCCGGCTGGCGGCGCTGATGTCCTGGCCGTCGAAGAACAGCGAGCCGCTGGTGATGTCGTACAGCCGCACGATGCACCGGGCCAGGGTGGACTTGCCGCAGCCGGACTCGCCGACCAGCCCGAGCGTCTCGCCGGCCTTCAGCTCGAAGCTGACGTCGTCCACCGCGTGCACCCGGCCCACCTCGCGCTGGAGCACCACGCCCTGGCGGATCGGGAAGTACTTGACCAGGTGGTCGGCGCGGAGCAGGACCTCGCCGTCCCGGCCGTCGGCGGGCAGCTCAGTCATGGTGTCTCCGGGACGAGCTCGGGATGGATGGTGGCCACCCGCAGGTCCTTCTTCTGCTCCGGGCTGAGGTGGCAGGCGTCCAGGTGGAGGGTGCCGGTCCGGGCGGACAGCTCCGGCTGGGTGGCGCAGTGGTCGAAGCGGTGCCCGCAGCGGTCGCTGAACGCGCAGCCCGCGGGCAGCCGCAGCAGCGAGGGCGGCAGGCCGGGGATGGCGGCCAGCCGCCTCGGCCGGGGCCGGTCCAGCCGCGCGATGGAGCCGAGCAGCCCCCAGGTGTAGGGGTGCTGCGGATCGTAGAACAGGTCCCGCCCGGTGCCCTGCTCGATGATCTTCCCGGCGTACATCACCGCGATCCGGTCGGCCATGTCGGCGACCACGCCCATGTCGTGGGTGATCAGCACGACCGCGGTGCCGAAGTCCTCCTTGAGCTTGCGGATCAGCTTGAGGATCTGGGCCTGGATGGTGACGTCCAGCGCGGTGGTGGGCTCGTCGGCGATCAGCACGTCGGGGTTGCAGGACACCGCCATGGCGATCATGACCCGCTGGCGCATGCCGCCGGAGAAGTGGTGCGGGTAGTCGTCGACGCGGCGGCTGGCCTGCGGAATGCCGACCGCGGTGAGCAGCTGGATCGCGCGGTCCCGCGCGGCGGCCGCCGACACCTGCTCGTGGGCCCGGATCTGCTCGGCGATCTGCCAGCCGACCTTGTACACCGGGTTGAGCGAGGTCATCGGGTCCTGGAAGATCATCCCGATGCCGGAGCCGCGGATGGAGCGGATCTGGCCCTGGTTGAGCTTCATCAGGTCGCGGCCCTTGTAGAAGACCTCGCCGGAGAACTGGGCGTTGGGGTCGGTGATCAGCCGCATGACCGACATCATGGTGACGCTCTTGCCGGAGCCCGACTCCCCGACGATGCCCAGCGTCTCGCCCTCGTCGAGCGTGAGAGAGACGCCGTCGACGGCCCGGACCACGCCGTCGTCGGTGCGGAAGGAGACCTTGAGGTCGCGGACCTCAAGCAGCGGATCTGTCATGCTGGCCGCACTCTCGGGTCGAGCCAGGCGTAGGCGACGTCGACCAGGGTGTTGGCCAGGACGATGAAGAACGCCCCGTACACCACCGTGGCCATGATCGTGGGCAGGTCGAGGTTGGTCAGCGCCTGGTAGGTCAGGAAGCCCACGCCGTGGATCCCGAAGACGACCTCCGTCAGGATGGCGCCCCCGCCGACCAGGGCGCCGAAGTCCAGGCCGAACAGGCTGACGAACGTGATCATGGAGTTGCGCAGGGTGTGCCGCACCAGCACCCGCTGCTCGGTCAGTCCCTTGGCCCGCGCGGTGCGGACGTAGTCCTCGTTCTGCACCTCGAGCACGCTGGCTCGCAGCACCCGGGCGTAGAACCCGATGTACAGGATCGACAGCGTGATCCAGGGCAGCACCAGGCCCTCGAACCAGCGCACCGGGTTGGCGGTGAGCGGGGTGTACCCGAGCGGCGGCACCCAGCTGAACAGGACGGTGTTATGCAGCCCGCCCTGGGAGACCAGGTTGGCCACCTGCCCGAGCCAGAACACCGGCGTCGACACGCCGATCAGCGCGATGATCATCAGCAGCGGGTCGAGCAGCGTGCCGCGCAGCACGGCCGCGGCCACGCCCATGGCGATGGCGACCACGACCCAGATGAGCGCGGCGCCGAACACCAGCGACAGCGTGGCGGGGGCGGCGGCGAAGATCTCGGGCACGACCAGCTGGCCCTGGTTGGAGTAGGACACCAGGCTGCGGTCGACGAACAGCCGCTTCATCATCAGGCCGTACTGCACCGGCAGCGGCCGGTTGAGCCCGAACTGGGCCCGGATCTCGGCCAGGATCTGCGGGCT
>JBOHCO010001118.1:0-4531 GCA_050698895.1 Streptosporangiaceae bacterium | reverse complement strand
TGGCCAGCTGGCGCGGGCCGGCTACGGCGTAGCGTGGCCTGGCCTGCTCCCGCCCGGCTGGCTCCCAGAAGGCCGTCGGGCAGCCAGCCGGTCGCTCTTCGTAACTGAAACCTGACTTCCGGCACGTTAATGCTTGCCGTCTGCGCGCCCGTGGATGCGGTCGAGGGCCGGGCGGAGGTCGCCGGGCAGGGGATCGGCTGCGGTGATGACGTGCGGGCCGGCCTGGATCCCGGCGGTCCGGCAGCGGCGGGTGGTCTGGGCGGACTTTGCGGACTGGCCAGCCGGCCTGGTGCCCGGTCCAGCGGCCGACGGCCAGCGCCGCGAAGACGATGGTGAGATGCGCCTCGATGGAGTCGCGCAGGTGATGGTAATCGGGCGGGCCTCGATGTCAGGCGTGGAGCTTGCCGAGCAGCTCGGCCATGGCTGACTGCCACGACGGCAAGTGCTCGGGGAACCACAGCTCCGATAGCTCCGAGGTAGGTCCGGTCACGCGGGACACGGCCTGGCGGGCGAGGCTTGTCAGGGAAGGATCGCTGCTCGGATGAACTCGGGTGATCCACTGGCGCGCATCCTCGCCGAAGGCTGACTCATCTATCGGGTGGCCATTGATCGCGGCCACCATCGCGGCAGCAGCGATTGCTCTTGACCCGTCATCGCCATCGAGGTAAGAGCTGGCACCATCTGCCCGGGCGGCCAGGGTAAGCGCGCCGGTGATCAGTTGCAGCCCGGCCGCCAGGTCAGCGGACTCGAACTCCCACGACCAGTCAGCGGCGGTGTCGTTCTCGAATGCTCCCACGCCCCAAGCGCCCATGTGCTGATCATCTCGCGTATATCCCGTGGCGGGCCGAGCATCCAGACATACCAAGGCTGCCGGGGCGCGGCTGGCTCGGGTCTGGTGTGCCTGCCACCCATCGTGCGGCCCCCGCTCAGCGTGTGTACTGCCAGGAGAAGCTTACGGTCCGATGGGCCGCCGATCGGGCCGAGCGCAATTCAGACGCGGGCGGTTACTGCCTGGTGCGGGTGCGGATACCGGCTGCTCCCCGCCCGCCGCGCCAGCGGATGCGGTCGGAGTTCGCGGCGGGGTGGAGCGAGTTCTGGTCCCGGAGCTGGCTATGGCTATTCGTCACGCAGTTCGCGTCGTTCAACCTGTTCGCCTACTCCCCCTTCATGGTGCTGGGAGCGGTGGTAGCGCATGAGCGGCTGGGTGGTGCAGCGGCATGGGGCGTGATCCTGGCCGCTCTCGGGGCCGGCAACGTGCTGGGAGCCTTGGTGATGGTGCGCGTTCACTCCCGCCGTCCGCTGGTGCTTTCTGCCCTCGGGGCGGTGCCGTTCGCGCTGCCAGTGGCCGGCATTGCCCTGGGCGCCGGAACGGCAGTGATCGCGGTATGCGCGGGCGTGGCCGGGGCCGCCCTGTCGGTATCTGACACGTTGTGGGAGACGACGCTTCAGCAGCAGGTACCGGCCGATGTGCTGTCTCGGGTCAGTTCCTATGACTGGCTCGGGTCGTTGGCGTTTGTTCCACTCGGGTATGCGCTGGCTGGCACGTTGGGAGTGGCGCTAGGCATTCGTACGGCATTGCTGGCCGGGGCGGCCTTGATGCTGATCACGTGCCTGGCTGTCCTGTCGGCCCCCAGCGTGCGTGGTTTTACTGCTCGTGATGCTGCTCGAACATGAGCTCGTAGCCGTCCGGGTCGAGGCCGTAGAAGATGCGTGCCCAGTAGCCGTGCTGATACCTGTCCGACAAGATCAGCCAGGTGCGGCCGAACGTCAGGTAGCGAAGCAGGGGCTCATCTGGCCGGGGGATCTGCCGGAACCCCTGAGCTCTCACGGGGTCTCGCAGCGCTCCCGCAGGGTCGCGGCACCGTCGCCCTGGAGTGCGTCGCAGTACGCTCGGCGCCCGGCCATGGCCATGATCAGAGCCAGGGTGTGTCCTGCGCGTGCGCGATCGTTTCGCCGAGCATCGCCAGCGTCGGGACGGGTGGCTTGGTCGTGCTCGCGAGGACAGAACGCGAGATCGGCCGCCGGGGCCGCCCGCTCAGCATGCGGTACGTCACCGGCAGATACTGGTAGCAGTATCGGCGGTGCCGCGGAGGCAGCGATGAGTCAGTCCGGTTCTGACCAGATCAGCCAGGGCATGGACCGCCGTCGCTTCGCGGTGGCAGGCCAGCGGCGCGGCCTGCTGGCGGCCGGCTGCGCGGCGGTCCTCATCGTCGCGGCCGGCGCTGTCGCCATCGTGGTGAGCAGGCCGTCGTATCCGCACGCCTGGTGCGGGCCGCTGCTGACGGAACTCCACGTGCGGGGGGAGAACGACCTCGACTATGCGGCCGCCCTGGCCAGCCTGCGGCGCCGCGATCATGCGCCGGTTGGCAGCCTGCTATCTGACCTTCGTGACTATGCCGTGGCTCACTCGGTGGTGCAGTACGACACTGACCAGACGCCGTCGGGCAGCGCCGCGGGCATGGTGTCGACCTTTGCCGCGGTGCAGGGTGACCTGCGGGCGCTCAACCGCACGTGCGGCCAGCCGCCGCGCGCCTACCAGGGCGACTCGTTCTGACCGAGGGCTCGCCGTCACGCGGTCGGCGCGTGGCCAGCAGGCCTGCCCGCCGGCCAGACTCTGATCATGTCCTTGCTTTCCGGTACTGAAGTCCAGGCGCTGCTGGCTGGTGCCGCCGCACGGGCCGGGCAGTACCTGGCCAGCGTCGATGAGCGCCCGGCCGCCCCGGACGGTGCTGCGCTGGCCGGGCTGGGCCGGTTCGACGAGCCGTTGCCGGAGGTGACGGGAGACCCGGCCGCGACTCTGGCCCTGCTGGACGATGCCGGATCTCCGGCCACCGTGGCCAGCGCGGGCGGCCGCTATTTCGGGTTCGTCATCGGCGGCTCCTATCCGGTTGCGGTGGCGGCGAGCTGGCTGGCCACGGCGTGGGATCAGAACGCGGCGCTGCCAGTGATGTCGCCGGTGGCCGCGCGCCTGCATGAGGTGGTGACGGGATGGCTGGTCGAGCTGCTGGGCTTGCCGGCCGGAAGCGGGGCGGTGTTCGTGACCGGGGCGTCCATGGCCAACACCGCCGCCCTGGCCGCCGCGCGCGATCACCAGCTGGCCCGGGTCGGCTGGGACGTGCAGGCCGACGGGCTGTTCGGAGCACCCGAGCTGACGGTGGTCGTCGGGGAGCAGGCCCATTCCACGGTGCTGAAGGCCCTGGGCCTGGTCGGACTGGGGCGGGATCGGGTGCGCCGGGTCCCGGCCGACGATCAGGGGCGGATGCGCGCTGAGTGCCTGCCGGAGGACGTAACCGGCCCGGTGGTGATCTGCGCCCAGGCGGGCGAGGTGAATACCGGCGGGTTTGATCCCTTCCCGGCCATCCTGGAGTGGGCCCAGCGGCATCAGGCGTGGGTGCATGTCGATGGCGCGTTCGGGCTGTGGGCACTGGCGGATGCGTCGCGCTCTGACCTGACCGCTGGCCTGGCCGGCGCCGATTCCTGGGCGACGGACGGGCACAAGTGGCTCAATGTCCCCTACGACTGCGGCATCGCCTTCGTCCGGCGGCCCGAGGACCTGCGCCGCAGCTTCGCCGCCGCGGCCGGCTACCTGCCTCCCGATACCGCTTTCGAGGCCATGAATCACACGCCCCAGTCCTCGCAGCGCGCCCGGCAGGTCGAGGTGTGGGCGGTCCTGCGCACCCTCGGCAGGCAGGGCGTGATCGACCTCATCGCCCGGAGCTGCCGCCAGGCCCAGGCCATGGCTGGCCGGCTGAGCCAGGCTGGCCTGGAGGTGCTGAACGACGTCGTGCTCAACCAGGTGCTCGTCCGGGCGGCCACCGATGACCAGACACTGGCCCTGGTGACGGCCGTCCAGCAGGACGGAACCTGCTGGTGCGGGCCGACCGTGTGGCAGGGCCGCCCAGCCATGCGGATCAGCGTCTCCGGCTGGGCCACGACCGACGAGGACATCGGGCAGAGCGCAGGCGCCATCATCGCCGCTGCTCAGCGGCAAGACCCCGACGACAGCGGCCGGTCAGGCGGCCGGTCAGCGGGCTGAGGACCCGGGGCGGGGCTGGCCAGGGGCGACGGTGCGGGCCAGGATCCCCAGCGTGGCCCGCAGCGCGCCTTCCGGGATCACCGGGAAGATCGCGGCGTCCTTCCAGTCCTGCCCGGCCGCCGACCAGTCGTAGTAGGACGTCACGAGCGTGCCCTCGGCGATGGGCTCGAGCCGGTAGCCGTACACGTGGCCGAGGTCCAGCTGGCCGTGCACGGTCCAGGCAATCTCCCTGGCCGGCTCGAAGGTGACGATCTCGACGGTGACGTCGTACAGCCCCAGGGGGTAGTCGTTCAGCGCTTCCCGGTCCATGTGCACGACGAAGGTGTCTCCGGCCCCGGCGACGGCGTCCCCGCTGGCCGCCATCAGCATGCCCGAGCTGTCGATGGCCACGTGTCCCCGGGGATCGGTGAGCACGGCGAAGATCTCCTCCGCTGGCGCGGCCACCGCCCGCTGCACCTCAAGTCGCTCCGGCATGCGCCGATTGTCGCACCCGGA
>JBOHCO010001117.1:0-4215 GCA_050698895.1 Streptosporangiaceae bacterium | reverse complement strand
CCTGCGTGTCCGCGCTGACCTTCGAGGCCCGGCGGCCCGACGACGCCGGGCCGCCCCGGCTGCCCGGCGGCCCGGTCCGCGCCGTCCTGGCCGACATGGTCAGCCTGTGGGGCGAGCTGGACGGCGTGGAGCGCAGCCACCAGCTGTCGTTCCTGCGCGAGCCCGACCTGGGCTTCGCCTGGAACGCGCACGCCTGGGCCAGGGGCGCCGCCCTGGAGCGCGCGCTGGGCGACCTCACCCCCGGCGACTTCGTCCGGGCCGTCAAGCAGCTCATCGACCTGCTGGACCAGATCGCGGTGGCGGCCGGCCCGGACCCGCTGGCCGGCACCGCGCGGGAGGCCATCGACGGCCTGCGCCGCGGTGTCGTCGCGTACTCCTCGGTAGCATGACCGACATGGCGGAGGTCAGCGCTCTCACGGTCAGGAAGCTCACGGAAGCCGACTGGGCGGCGCTGCGCGCGACCCGGCTCGCCGCCCTGGCCGACGCGCCCTACGCCTTCGCCTCCACCCTGGCCCGCGAGCAGGGCTTCACCGAGCAGGTCTGGCGCGACCGCCTGGGGACCTCGGCGGCCGCCGCCTACTACGGCGCGGACGCTCCCGGCGCGGGGAACGGCGGTGCGCCCGCCGCGCTGGCCGGCCTGGCCGCCCTGCTGCGCCCGGGCCCGGCCAGCGGCCTGGCGGCCTGGCATCTGGTGTCCATGTGGGTCAGTCCCCCGGCGCGCGGGCTGGGCCTGGCCGACCGCCTGATCACCGCCGTCTGCGAGCAGGCCAGGGCCGAGAGGGCGGCCGAGATCGGGCTGTGGGTCACCCTCGGCAACGACCGGGCCCGCGCGTTCTACCGCCGCTGCGGGTTCCAGGCCACCGGCGAGCAGATGCTCGTCCGCCCCGAGGAGCCCGGTCTCTGGGAGGAGCGGATGGTCCGCTCCCTGTCAGCCGGCAGCGACGGCCGGGGTGCCGCTAACCGGTCAGGGAGCTAGCGGACGGGCAGGTCGTAAACCCGGCGGACGCTGCTGCCCAGCCGGGAGATGTCGGCCCCGTAGACATGCATGGAGATGGCCACGGTGTCACCGCAGTTGCGGACCCGGTGGATGTCGCCGGGCGGGGCGAAACCGCTGACCTCGCCGGTCCGGTTCTGGCTGCGCCCGGCCTCGCGCAGCGCCCGGCCGTCGTCGGTCAGCGTGTACAGCTCTTCGTACTCGATGCCCTGCAGCACGCCGAACACGCACCAGGTGACATGGTCGTGGATCGGCGTGATCTGGCCCGGCCGCCAGACCAGGGCCAGCACCGAGAACGACCCGTCCGGCTCGGTGTGCAGCACGTGGCTGCGATAGCAGTCGGGGTCGCCGGCCCGCTCGGCGGCAGTCAGGATCTCCGGCCCCGGCAGGTGCTGGCGGAGCTGCTCGGCCACCAGCAGCGCGGTCCGCTGCCAGTCGGCCCGGCACTCGGTCGCGCCGCGGATCGCGGTGATCAGGTCGCCGGGACACCGGGTGCGAACGGGACTTATCGTCGTCATGTCATGTCCCTCCCAGCGCGCCGGATCCTATGACGCCAGCCTAGGGACCCCGGGCCAGCGGATCTAATGCCAAAGACCCATGGGATCCATAGAGCAGACGCATGGGTCTGGGCCGGATCACGGGCCTGGCCGGATGGGGTCTGACAGGATGGCGCCGTGGGAGCGCTGATGCTGCTGGATTCCGCCTCGATGTACTTCCGTGCCTTCTACGGGGTGCCGGAGACCATGACGGCGCCCGACGGCACCCCGGTGAACGCGGTGCGCGGGCTGCTGGACATGATGTCCCGGCTGGTCCGGGCGCGGCATCCGGGCCGCCTGGTGGCCTGCCTGGACGCGTCCTGGCGGCCCGCCTTCCGGACCGCCGCGCTCCCCTCCTACAAGGCGCACCGGGCCAACCCCGACGGCAGCGAGCAGGTGCCCGACGCGCTGACCGCGCAGATCCCCGTCATCCTGGAGGTGCTGGCTGCGGCCGGGGTGGCCACGGCAGCCGCGGCGGGCTACGAGGCCGACGACGTGATCGGCACGCTGGCCGCGCGCGAGCCGGGCCCGGTGGAGGTGGTCACCGGCGACCGCGACCTGTTCCAGGTGGTGGACGACGAGCGCGGCGTCCGGGTGCTGTACATCGCCCGGGGCCTGGCCCGGCTGGAGGTGGTCGACGAGGCCGCCGTCACCCGGCGCTACGAGATCCCCGGCCGGGCGTACGCCGCGTTCGCGGCCCTGCGCGGCGACCCCAGCGACGGCCTGCCGGGGGTCAGCGGAGTGGGGGAGAAGACCGCGGCCGCGCTGGTCCGCAAGTTCGGGTCCATCCCCGAGCTGCTGGAGGCCCTGGACGCCGGCCACGGCGGCTTCCCGATGGGCAGCCGGGCCAAGCTGACCGCCGACCGGGCCTACCTGGACGCCTGCGGCCCGGTGGTGCAGGTGGCCACCACCGCGCCGCTGCCGCCCGTCGACGGCGCGCTGCCGTCCCGGCCGGCCGACCCGGTCCGGCTGGCCGGGCTGGACGAGCGCTGGGACCTCGGCTCGTCGCTCGGCCGGCTGCTCTCCGCGCTCGCCGCCCGGCCCGAGTGACCGCGGGTCACCTGCCATAATTGCCGTCTTACGTGAAGCGCGGAATGGCGGGTGCCTGAGCGCGTCCTCGGACGGGGAGATTGGCCACGACAATGCCGGGCGGCACTGAGTCCTCTGGCGCCCGGTCGTTTGGCGCCCTGCTCCGGCAGGCCCGCCGGGCGGCCGGCCTGACCCAGAAGCAGCTCGCCGACCGGTCCGGGGTCTCGGAGCGGGAGATCAGCGACCAGGAACGAGGGCTGCGCCGGACCGCGCGGGGCGACACCGTGCGGGCGCTGGCCCCGGTGCTCGGGCTGACCGGCGCCGAGCTGGACCGCTTCGAGCGGGCCGCGCGCGGCCCGGATTCCGGCGCTGCCGCCGATGACTTCGCGTTCCGGCAGCTCATCATCCCGCCGACGCCGCTCATCGGCCGGCACGACCTGCTGCGCCGGGCGGCCGGGCTGCTGACCCGGCCGGGCCTGCGGATCGTGACGTTCACCGGCCCCGGCGGCGTCGGCAAGACCCGCCTGGCCGCCGAGGCGGCCCGGCTGGCCGCGGTCGTGTTCCCGGGCGGCGTGCACGACGTGGACCTGGCCGTGCTGCGCGAGCCCGATCAGGTGGCCGTGCACATCGGGCACGCGCTGGGCGCGCAGCGGGTCACCGGGCCGCCATCGCTGGCCGCCTTCATCGGCCACCGCCGCATGCTGGTGCTGCTGGACAACTTCGAGCACCTGCTGGACTCCGCGCCGCTGGTCAGCCTGCTGGTGACCCGCTGCCCCGGCCTTTCGGTGCTGGCCACCAGCCGCGCGCCGCTGGCCCTGCGGGGCGAGCACGAACTGCACGTGCCGCCCCTGACCGTGCCCGCGAGCCAGGCGGCCACGGCGGCGGACGTGTCGGCCTGCGCGGCGGCGGAGCTGTTCGCCTGGCACGCCGGGGCGGTCGGGGGCTGGCAGCTCACCGACGCCAACGCCGGCGCGGTGGCCGCCATCTGCCGCCGCCTGGACGGCATGCCGCTGGCCATCGAGCTGGCCGCGGCGGGTACCCGGTCATTGTCGGCGGGCGCCATCGCGGAGCGGCTCGGTGACCGCCTCGGCGCGCTGGACATGCTCACCGACGGGCCCCGCGACGCGCCGGAGCGCCAGCGCACGCTGACCGCCACCATCGCCTGGAGCCATGACCTGCTGCCCGCCGATCTCCAGCGGCTGCTGCACCGGCTGTCGGTGTTCCCGGCCGACTGGACCGGCGAGGCGGCCCAGGAGGTAGCCGGGGAGTCCGGCCCGGTGCTGCCGGGCGTGGCCGCGCTGGCCGCCAGCAACCTCATCTCGGGGGTGCCGGGGGACCGGTTCCGGATGTACGAGGCGGTCCGCGAGTTCGCGGCGGCCCGGCTGAGCGAGGACGGCGACAGCGCGGCGGTGGCCGCCCGGCACACCGGCTACGTGCTGCGGCTCACCGAGCGCGCCACCGCCGAGCTGACCGGGCCGGGCCAGCGGGCCTGGCTGGACGTGCTGGAGGCGGCCCACGACGACGTGCGGGCCGCCCTGGGCCGGGTGCTGCGCGACGGCGACGCCGCAGCGGCCATCCGCATCGCCGGGGCCATGTGGCGGTTCTGGTACAGCCGCGGCCACCTGGCCGAGGGTGACCGCTGGCTGGACCGGGCGC
>JBOHCO010001116.1:0-1549 GCA_050698895.1 Streptosporangiaceae bacterium | reverse complement strand
GCCTGCGCCTTGCGCGCCTGCTCCTGGGCCTGGCGCGCCGCGGCCTGCCCGCGGCGGGCGGCCCCGACGAGCTGCTCCTGAAGTTCCTGCCCGACGGCTCGGGTGTCGATCATGGGTACTCCTCCTCGCATCTACTGCAAACTATATCAAGCAAACCGCTCAGTATGTCAAGCGAGCCATGTCAAGCGAGCCCTGTCAAGCGAGCCCTGAGCAGCAGGAACAGGACGACGAGGGTCATCGGCGAACGGCCGCCCTGGCCGTCCGCCCGGCACGCATCGGCCACTGGAAGCCGGGCCGAGGCCCTGGCGGGCGGGAATGGCGGGCCAGCCCATTGGCGGGACGGACCGGCGCCGGCGGCATCGCAGGCTAGGCGTGCTCATCTAAGCCGGCCGGAAAGGGACTGCCGGCCGCCGCAATCTGGGCGCTTGCTCGTCCGGGAGAGCTAGCGGGCTGTCACGACGCTAGCTCTCCGGGATCATGAAACAGCTAGCCAGGGGAAGCCGCCTCGCGGGGCTTAACCAGGAGTTTCATGATCCCGGAGGATTGGGGGCCTCCGGCGACCCCGAATCCTCCGGGATCGTGTGTGCCCCGCGGTGCGGGACGGCTCAGCCGTGCTGGACAGGCGGCGCGGCGTTCTTGACGGAGACCAGGTAGGCGGCGAACAGGACCGCCCCGACCAGCAGCGTCACGCGGGTCCACCGCGGGGCACTGCGCCAGCCGAAGCCGGCCACCAGCATGGCGGGAATCGTCAGAACGGGGATCAGCAATAGGCCCACTCCGGAGGCAATGACGGCGAATGTCGCCGTTCGCTTGCTGCCGAGTGCGCCCCTGGGAATCAGTGCCACGCCCTGAGGATAACTCCGGCTTTCGTTTACGCAAAGACCTGGACCGGCATTTTCTGACGGTCGACCGGGGGCGCTGCTAACGTTTGCCAAAAAGACTATCTGCACGTCAGCGTGCAAGTTGCAGCGGGATGTGAATCACGTCGATAACTTACTCCTTCGGCAAGAGAAAGAGTCTGTCACCTGAATCACATGGACACCGGGAGCCCGGCAAGGCAATGCCATTAGGCGCTGCTCGTACTAAAGGCCGCCAGCCCGGAGTTATCGGCGTGCTAGCGTCGGCGGCATGGCGGTCGAGCGGGTGTTCCCGCCCCTGGAGGCGGGGGAGCGTCAGATGCTGTCGGCCTGGCTGGACCTCCAGCGGGCCACGCTGGAGATGAAGTGCGATGGCCTGAGCGACGAGCAGCTGCGCGAGCAGGCCGTCCCGCCGTCGAGCCTGTCCCTGCTCGGCCTGGTCCGGCACATGAGCGATACCGAGCGTGGGTGGGTCAGGCAGACCTTCCGCGGGGAGCGGATACCCGATCTGTACTACCGCCCCGATGCCCCGGACGCGGATTTCGCCGAGGCAGACCCGGCCGGCGCCGAGGAGGATTTCGAGCACTACTGGGCCGAGTGCCGGGCCGTCGATGCCGCGCTGGAGGGCGCCAAGCTGGACGACACGTTCATGTTCGCGGAGAAGACCACCTCGGTGCGGTGGATGTGGCAGC
>JBOHCO010001115.1:0-2920 GCA_050698895.1 Streptosporangiaceae bacterium | reverse complement strand
CGGTCAGGACGCCCAGCCTTCCGGCCGCCGGCTCGATGTGGTGCTTCGGTGTGTCCACGTTCAGCCTCCAGGATGCTGTGATCTATCGACTCGATGTATCGAGCTGATACATCGGGACGATATACACGAGCAGGCCTGACACGCAAGTAGGGCAAAAGTGGCTTTCCTGGCCGAGCCCCGGCATCTGGTCGTGCTGGATGGCGGTGGCCTGGTGACGCTGAGCGGCGGCGGCAGGCGCCGGATCCTGTTCTCCGACACGTGCGCCGGCAAGTGGTCGACCGACGACTGCGTCAATCAGCGGTATCCGCGGATCGTGGTGCAGAACATCACGTTCGAGGACGGCTTCAACGGCACGCACCAGGCCACCTGCACGGCCAACGCCCCGCGCTGCTGGTATGGCGGAGCGGCCATCGGCTGGGGCGCGAACCCGGCGGCCAGCGGGACGCCAGGGGGCGGCAGCGGCGGCGTGATCTACAACGACGGAACCGGCTACAGCACCCTCATCGCTGGCACGATCATGCGTAACAACAGCGCGCGGGAGGGCGGCGGCGCCATCTTCTACGTCGTGGACTCCGGTCGGGGCAAGCTGACCCTCAACGAGTCACACCTGCACCACAACCCCAGCGGCCAGTTCCAGACCTTCCCCGGCATCTACGACAACATCGACGGTCATGACGGGCCGCCGGTGATGATCCACTCCACCGACAACTAGGGCGGCCCGCTCATCCGGCGGCCCGCTCATCCGGCGGCCCGCTCATCCGGTGGACCGCTCATCCGGTGGACCGGGTCATGCGTTGTGCCACTTGGTTCCGTTCCAGCGCAGGGCCAGGTTGAGTTCCGGGCCGCCGCTCCTCTGCTGGTCCCCGACGGCCCAGCAGTTCCTGGCCGAGGTGCAGCGGACCCCCAACAGCTCGTCCTGGTCCTGGTTGGCGGTGCCGGCCGGGTTGGGGGTCGCGACCAGGGACCACTTCTTGCCGTTCCAGCGCAGTGCCTCGTTCAGGATGACCCCGGTGCCCCCGCTGATGCTGCCGTAGTCCCCGACGGCCCAGCAACTGGTCGTGGACAGGCAGCTGGCGGCCGCGAGCTGGTTGCTGGCCCCGGTGCCGGTGCCGTCTGGGTCCGGCGTCGTTTCCTTGGACCACTTCCTGCCGTTCCAGTGCAGGATCTCGTTCAGGAAGGTCTCCGTGCCGATGTTGCCGTAGGTCCCGGCCGCCCAGCAGTTGCTGGCCGTGGCACAGCCCAGGCCGTTCAGCTCGCTGATGTCGCCCTTCGCGGATTTCCCGCCGGGGTTGGGGGTGGCGAGCTTCGACCACTTGTGGCCGTTCCAGTGCAGCGCCTCGTTCAGCAGGATGATCGTCCTGATGTTGCCGTAGGTGCCGACGGCCAGGCAGTTGCGAGCCGAGGTGCAGCGGATGGCGTCGACCGCCTGAACATGGGCGTGGCCGGTTCCGGCGGGATTGGGGACGTGGGCCACCGACCAGGCCTTGCCGTTCCAGTGCAGGACCTCGTTCAGGACGGTCTCGAGGGTGGGGTTTGACTCGTTTCCGTACTCCCCGCCGGCCCAGCAGCTGGCGGACGAGGTGCACACGACGTCGATCAGCACGTTGACCTCCCCGTTCAGGGTTCCGCCGGGGCTGGGCGTGGAGAATTCCGACCATTTCCTGCCGTTCCAGTGCAGGGCCTCACTAAGGTCGGCTCCGCCGTGGCTGTAATACCCCACCGTCCAGCAGTTCCTGGCCGAGGTGCACCGCACGGCGTTGAGCTCGCTGAAATGGCTGGTGCCCATCCCGCCCGGGTTGGCGACGGCGATCTGCGACCACTTCCTGCCGTTCCAGTGCAAGACCTCATTGCGGCCGCCATTCCCGGCCGAGGGCGTGTAGGTGCCGACGGCCCAGCAGTTGCCCGACGACGTGCAGAAGACCCCGTTGAGCACGCCGCCAGCATCGCCGCGGCCCGCACCGGCGTCCACGTGATCTTCGCCATTCGCCCGCTCCCCGACCCGCGGCACCGGCCCGTGACCCTCAGTCCCCGGTGCCGGTGCCCGCGCTCCACCAGATCTTCCCCGTGCGCCACCTCGAAGGCAATGGGCAGCGGACGACGGTGGCTGGGCGCACCTTTGTTAATTGATGGATCGGACCTGGTTGGTACGGGCGTCATGGGTGAGCTCGGCCAGCCCCAGTTCCTCCAGCGCGGGCGGGCTGGCCTGCGGATCCTTGTACATCGAGTACTGGGACGTGCCCGGCGCGGTCGTCAGCAGCCACGGATCGTCCTTGGTGCCAGCCGCCATCAGCGCTCTCCGGGCCGCGGCTTCCCCCACACGCGCTCGAGATAGGCCTGCACTGCCCGCATCCCCTCCTCCTGCAGGTGGTAGATGCGGCGGGTGCCGTTGGCCTGCTCGGACGCCATCCCCGCATCCTCTGCAAGAGTGGCTGCGGGTGCGTCGGGCCCTAGCTGCCGACGTTGGCCCGGTGCACCGGGCAGGCCGCGTTGTAGTGCTTCAAGGTCAGCTTGCCCTGGGTATACGCCCACGAGCAGGAACAGGAATTAGGTACGTGGTCAGCGGTGATGACCTCCGTCGGCACGCCGCCCCGCCGCTCAGACCGCCCCGGCTGGTACGGCACCGGCTCTCCGACGAGGGCCAGGGCGGGACCCTCGGTCCGGGCTTCCTGGACCGCCCCGTCGGCTAGCGCCAGCCACTCCCGCGGCTTGGCGTCGGGGGAGGACCGGGCGGGCGCCGGGCGCTTGAAGCGGACCTTGGCTCCGGGGATTTTGTCGCTCGCCCGGATTTCCATGTCATCAAGGATATCCGCTGGCTGGCCTACCTCCAGGCGGCTGGCGCCCCCGGGTTTACGGCTCCTGGAAGTCCGGCTTGGTCCAGATCTTCTCGCGCAGGTAGGTCCGGACCTTGGCGATGTAGCCC
>JBOHCO010001114.1:0-7817 GCA_050698895.1 Streptosporangiaceae bacterium | reverse complement strand
CGTGAGCGACTGGGTGGCCATCGGGGTTCCGGCCAGCGCCGGGGCCCACCACGCGGGACAGGACCGGGCGCCGGCGGCGCTGCGCGCGGCCGGGCTGATCGAGGCCCTGCGGGCGGCGGGCGAGTCGGTGCGGGACGCCGGCGACCTGCCGGGCGCGGTGTTCCAG
Source organism: Streptosporangiaceae bacterium (assembly GCA_050698895.1). GTDB lineage: Bacteria > Actinomycetota > Actinomycetes > Streptosporangiales > Streptosporangiaceae > DASUBV01. Next base: position 7,651 of record JBOHCO010001114.1, on the reverse strand, counting down.
GCCGACCACGAGCACCCCGGTGCGCGGAGCCTGCCCGCCGTGGTGCGGGTGGCCAGCGAGGTGGCCGACGCCGTGGCCGCGGCGGGCGAGGGCGAGCTGCCGCTGGTGATCGGCGGCGACTGCACGATCACGCTGGGGGTCGTCGCCGGCTTCCGGCGGCGGCACCCCGACGTCGGCCTGGTCTACGTGGACGGCGACGCCGACCTGGGCAGCGGCTCAGACACGGGCTCGGGCATCCTGGACTCCGCGGGCGTGGCCCACCTGCTCGGCCAGGGCCAGCCCGAGCTGGCCGGCCTGGCCGGGGCGCCGCCGCTGCTCGAGCCGTCCCGGCTGGCCCTGCTGGGCGGCGACCCGCGGGAGACCGACGACGCGGGCCGGGCATTCCTGACCGGGCTGGGCGTCAGCTTCCAGGAGGGCCCGGCGCTGATCACCGACCCGGCAGGCGCGGCCCGGCGCGCGGTGGCCGCGGTCGCGGCGGCCAGCGGCCCGGTCGTGGTGCACTTCGACGTGGACGTCATCGACTCGGGTGACCTGCCGCTGAGCAACTTCCCGCACTACGGGTCGCGGGTGCTGCTGGAGGACGCGGCCGCCGCCCTGCGCGTGCTGCGCCGCCATCCGTCGTTCGCCGGGATGGTGCTGACCGAGGTGAATCCGACCTACGACGCCGACGGCAGCCAGCTCCGGCGCTACATCAGCGCCCTCGTCGGCGTGCTGGCCGGGCCAGGCCTGGAAACTGCGGTGGTCTAGCGAGCCAGATACGCTGCGAGTCAGCGGGCCCTGGCCAGCGGGGCCCGGCGCGAGAGGCACGTTTGATGAGCAGTATCCGGGTCGTGATCGCCAAGCCTGGCCTCGACGGCCATGATCGGGGCGCCAAGGTCGTCGCCCGCGCGCTGCGTGACGCCGGGGTGGAGGTCATCTACACCGGGCTGCACCAGACCCCGGAGCAGATCGTCGCCGCCGCGCTCCAGGAGGACGCCGACGCCATCGGCCTGTCGGTGCTGTCAGGCGCCCACATGACCCAGTTCCGGCGGGTGCTGGAACTGCTGAAGGAGCGCGACGCCGACGACATCGTGGTGTTCGGCGGCGGAATCATCCCCGACGCCGACATCACCGAGCTGAAGCAGCTCGGAGTGGCGGAGATCTTCACGCCTGGCGCCCCGACAACCGAGATAGTGAACTGGGTCCGGTCGGCGCTGGCCGACGGCGAGGCGGGCGACCGCGCGCAGAACGTGAGTTCCTAGCCTGACCCATGTCGGCCTGGCCGGCCGGGCGGGACTAGGCTGCCTGCCGCAGCCAGGCCAGCAAACCCTCAGACAGCACAGCCGAGCATGAAGGACGGCCCCGAGTGGACTTGTTCGAGTACCAGGCGAAGGATCTCTTCGCTTCCTACGGCGTTCCGATCCAGGAGGGCAAGATCGCCGCGACGCCGGCCGACGCCCGCGCCGCCGCCGCCGAGCTCATCGCGGCCGGCAAGCCGGGCGTCGTGATCAAGGCCCAGGTCAAGACCGGCGGGCGCGGCAAGGCTGGCGGGGTGAAGCTGGCCAGCGACCCCGACGAGGCCCAGGCCAAGGCGGAGAAGATCCTCGGCATGGACATCAAGGGCCACACCGTGCACTCGGTGCTGGTCGCCGAGGACATCGACATCGCGCAGGAATACTACCTGTCGTTCCTGCTCGACCGGTCCGACCGGACCTTCCTGGCCATGTGCTCGGTGGAGGGCGGCGTCGAGATCGAGGAAGTGGCCCGGACCAACCCGCAGGCGCTGGCCAGGATCCCGGTCAGCCCGCTGACCGGCGTGGACGCGGCCAAGGCGGCCGAGATCGTGGCCGCGGGCGGGCTGCCGGAGGAGGCGCGGGCCGGGGCGGCCGCGCTGGCCGAGCGGATGTGGGCGGTGTTCACCGACGAGGACGCCACCCTGGTCGAGGTCAACCCGCTGGTGCTGACCGGCGACGGCCGGGTCATCGCGCTGGACGCCAAGGTCACCCTGGACGACAACGCCGCGTTCCGGCAGAACTTCGAGCAGTTCGCCGACCCGACCGCGGTCGACCCGCTGGAGGCCAGGGCCAAGGCCAAGCACCTCAACTACGTGAAGCTCGAGGGCGAGGTCGGCATCATCGGCAACGGGGCGGGCCTGGTGATGTCCACCCTCGACGTGGTGGCCTACGCCGGCGAGGCGTTCGGCGGGGTCCGGCCGGCCAACTTCCTGGACATCGGCGGCGGCGCGTCGGCCGAGGTGATGGCCAACGGCCTGGACATCGTGCTGTCCGATCCGTCGGTGCGCAGCGTGCTGGTCAACGTGTTCGGCGGCATCACCGCCTGCGACGCGGTGGCCAACGGCATCGTGTCCGCGATCGGCCTGCTGGCCGACCGCGGCGAGCCGGTCCGGCTGCCGATCGTGGTCCGGCTGGACGGCAACAACGCCGCCGAGGGCCGCCGGATCCTGGACGAAGCCGGGATCGCCGTGGTGGAGCAGGTAGCGACGATGGATGACGCGGCGCGGCGCGCCGCTGAGCTGGCCGCTGCGGCCGCGACGGGAGCATGACATGGCGATCTTCCTGACCGGCGACAGCCGGATCATCGTCCAGGGCATCACCGGCTCGGAGGGCCGCCGGCACGGCGCCCGCATGATCGCGGCCGGCGCCCGGGTGGTCGGCGGCACCAACCCGCGCAAGGCGGGCCAGTCCATCGAGCTGGGCGGCACGGAGGTACCGGTGTTCGGGACCGTGGCCGAGGCCATGGCGGCCACGGGCGCCGACGTCTCGGTGGTGTTCGTGCCCCCGGCCGGGACCAAGGCCGCCGTCATCGAGGCCATCGACGCCCGGATGCCCCTGGTCATCGTGATCACCGAGGGCGTCCCGGTGCACGACACGGCCGAGTTCTGGGCCTACGCGGGCGCGGCGGGCAACGCCACCCGCATCGTCGGCCCGAACTGCCCCGGCGTAGCCTCGCCCGGCAAGTCCAACGCCGGGATCATCCCGGCCGACATCACCAGCGAGGGCCGGATCGGGCTGGTGTCCAAGTCGGGCACGCTGACCTACCAGATGATGTACGAGCTGCGCGACATCGGCTTCTCCACCGCGGTGGGCATCGGCGGCGACCCAATCATCGGCACCACGCACATCGACTGCCTCCAGGCCTTCCAGGAGGACCCGGAGACCGACGCGATCGTGATGATCGGCGAGATCGGCGGCGACGCCGAGGAGCGCGCGGCGGCGTTCATCGAGCGCCACGTGACCAAGCCGGTGGTCGCCTACGTAGCCGGGTTCACCGCCCCCGAGGGCAAGACCATGGGCCACGCGGGCGCGATCATCTCCGGCTCCGCGGGCACCGCCCAGGCCAAGAAGGAAGCCCTGGAGAAGGTCGGCGTCCGAGTCGGCCGCACCCCCAGCGAGACCGCCCAGCTCGTCCGCGAGGCCATGCAGGCGCTTTAAGCGGCGCGCCTCCGCGCGACAGGGGGAGCGACTTGCGAGGCTTGGGTGGTGACGACCTCAGCCACCCGGGCCAGTAACGCCGGGACCTCTCCCGCGTCGCCCGGCAGCGCCCGCCCGCTGATCGCCACCGGCGCGATCGCCGCGGTCGTCGCCGCCCTGGCCGGCCTGGCCCTGCTGATCCTGATCGTCCTGATCGGATGGATCGCCGCGCCGCACGCCGGCGTCGGGCTCACCGGCGTGCTGCGCACGGCCGCCTTGCTGTGGCTGATCGGGCATCACGTCGGGTTCGCGCTGCACGGGGCCGGGCGGATCGGCATGCTGCCGCTGGGCCTGGTGCTGCTGCCCGGGGCGCTGCTGTGGCGGGCGGGCCGCTGGGTGGTCCGGGCGGGCGGCGTCAGCCGGCTCCGGCACGTGGGCTACGCCGCCCTGGCCCTGGCCATGCCCTACGGCCTGATCGCCGGCGTGCTCGCGCTGGCCAGCCGGTCGGCGCGGGAGGCGCCGTCGGCGCCGCAGGCGGTGATCTGCGGGTTCCTGCTGGCCCTGGTGGCGGGCGGGCTCGGCGGCGCCCGTGCGCTGGCGCCCTGGGCCCAGCTCACCCGGCTGCTGCCCGACCGGCCCCGCTCGGTGATCATCGGCATGACCGGGGCCCTGGGCCTGCTGACGGTCGGCGGCGCCCTGCTCGGCGCCGTGTCGCTCGGCACCCACCTGGGCGAGTTCGCCACCCTCAGCCGCAGCCTGGAGCCGGGGGCCATCGGCGCGGTGCTGCTGCTGGTCACCCAGCTCGCCTACCTGCCCAACGCCATCCTGTGGGCCATCGCCTACACGCTGGGCCCCGGCTTCGCGTTCGGCGCCGGCACCGTGGTGTCGCCGACCGGAGCGGCGCTCGGCCAGCTCCCGGCGTTCCCGCTGCTGGCCGCGCTGCCCCCCGGGGTGCACGGCACCCCGGCCTGGCTGACGTTCCTAGTGCTGGCGCTGCCCTACGCGGCCGGCTGCGCCGCCGGGCTGCTGCTGGTCCGGGCCGCGCCCACGCCATCGCTGGAGGCGGCGCCGCTGTGGGGGCTGGCCTGCGGCGCGGCCGCCGGCGGCGTGCTGGGCATCCTGGCCGCGTTCTCCGGCGGGCCGCTCGGCGACGGCCGGCTGGCCGCGGTAGGCCCGTCGGGCTGGCAGGTCGGCGCCGTGGCCGCGCTGGAGATCGGCATCGCCAGCGCGGTTACCGCGGGCGTGGCCAACTGGCTGCGGCTGGGCGGCCGGGCCGCCGTGCCCGGCCCGGCCAGCGGCCGCGAGCTGGCCTGGCGGCTGCCCCGGCCGCGGCGCACCGGTGAGGACACCGACAGTGGCCACACGATCTACGTCGATCCCTGGGCCGGGGATGAGGCCAGCAGGCCGGAGCCCACGCCGCGGGGGCCGGCCGAGTTCTAGCCCGTTTCGCCGGGTTTCAGCCGGGTTTCAGCCGTTCTGATGGAAGTGTGACTCCATCCCGTGCAGCAGCTGGCGGGTGCAGGTCTGCTGGGCCGCCGTGCCGTGGGCGTTGTTCAGGCACTGCTCGTAGTTCGTGAGCTGCTTGGCGAAGACCAGCCCGACCAGCGCCAGCAGGGCCAGCACGATCGAGACCGCGCCCAGGATGATCGCGGCTATCGAGCCGCGCGGGCGCATGGTGTTCTCGAGCCGCGCCCGGCGGGCGGCGGTGATTCCCAGCACCAGCCCGACCAGGCCGACGACCAGCGCGAACGTGATGAGGTAGCCGACGTGGCTGACCTCATTGGCCGCCGAGAGCGCGAGCAGGCTCAGCAGCCCGAAGATCATCGCCGCGGCGGCCCGGTGCCGCAGCTCCCGGCGCGGCTGCTCGGTCGGGCGCCGGGCGCGGGCGGGCGCGTTCGGGACCCCCGCCGGCGGCCAGCCTGGAGGCGGTTGCCAGCCTGGAGGCGGTTGCCAGCCCGGGGGCGGTTGCCAGCCCGGGGGCGGCGGCGATGACGGGCCCGGCGGCGGGGGTGGCGGCATCCCGGGCGGCGGGGCGGCCTGGGACGGCGGAGGCGGCGGGGACGGCGGGGACGGCGCAGGCCCCTGGGGCGGCACCGCCGGCTCGTCGGGGAAGAACAGCCGCGGCAGACCGGGCAGCGTCCCAGCGGCGGGCTCGGTGCCAGTCGCAGGAGACGGCGGCGTCTGGTCGGCGGACAGCTTGGATTCCTTCCCTGGCGCGATGCGCCAACGGTTCACCCAGAACTATCTCACACCGGCCACGCGCCTAGCGGAGCGCGGCAAGCTGGTCAGCGTGCCGCCGGAGGTGGAACGTTCCCACCCCGATGACCAGGTCCTCCGCCGACCACGGCTCGTCCACCACGAGCTGATCGCCGGACACGATCAGCACCGGGACCAGCACCGCGCGGTCGGCCGGCGACAGCGCGCGGGCGGCCGTCGTGAGGATCTCGCCGCGCTGCTCGACCAGGTCGGCCAGCCCGGCCAGATCGCCCGCGTCGGCGATGATCCGGGCCAGGTTGACCACGTCCAGCGAGGGCCGGTTGTCGTAGGCCGGCCGCTCGCCCGCCGCCACCGCTAATCGGTGCTGTTCGGCTCGGTAGCTGGTGATACTGACGTGAAGTAGAACCGCTGGCGAGGCTGGCGCTCACCAGGGGGAACGGCGGTGCCGGACGGGACCTGCACGACCGCGCGGAACGCCGCCTCCGAGGCCCAGCGGGAGATGCCCACCAGCGCCTGGTGCTGCTCATCCCACCAGGGCGGATCCACCTCGATCAGGCCCGGCTGGCCGGTCAGGTGCGCGCCCATCTCGCGCATGCCCTCGGCCAGTGCCTCCGCGTGCCCCGACTCGGGGTAGTGGAAGACCATGAACACGAAGCCGGACGCCGGCTGCCCGGTCATCCCGCGTCCTTCCCGTGCCGGTAGAAGATCTCCCGCCAGGGCCGGATCGACCAGCTCGCCACCACCTTGTTCAGGATGAACGGGTCCTCGGCGACGAACTCCTCGGCCGCCTCCCGCGAGGCGAACACCCCCATCGCGTCCCCGTTGACCGGCTCCAGCAGCACCCCCACCATGAGCAGGTCGCCGCGCTCGCGGAACGTCATCAGCCGGGCATAGTGGGCTGGGAAGTGCTGCTGGGCCAGCGGCTCGAAGCCGGGGACGCTCTCGTAGCTGAGCACGTACTTGCACGGCGGCGGCTGCGCCGGCCCGGCCGCGGGCGCTCCGCCGCTGTCCGGCTCCGCCGCGCGGGCGAACAGGCGCAGCGCCGTGCCCCAGCCGCCGCGAACGCCGTCGGCCATGTCGGGGCCGGCGTTCAGGTGCCGCTCAAACTCATCGTGGACCAGGGTGACCCTGGTCTGCCCGCCCAGCGCCGCGAAGCTGATCGTCACCCGCGAGGCGTTGGCCACCTCGGGCTCATAGCTCCAGGCGCCGTCGACCTGCCAGGCCAGCACCAGCCGCACCGGCGGCTCCCAGACCAGCACCTGGCCCCAGTCGCACTCGCGGCCGTCGGCGCCGCGGTCGAAGCAGCGGCCGCCGGCCCAGGACTCGATGATCGCGCGGTCGACCGGGAACGAGGCGATCGTGTGGGCCTTCGGCCACCACCGGCCGAAGTCGTCGGTGAAGACGCGGAACGCCCGCTCGATCGGCGCGTTGACGACCACCTCGTGACGGACCGGGGCGATGACCGCCGGCCGGCTGGCCCCGGTCTGGTCGGCCCCGGTCTGGCCGGCCCCGCCGGTGCGATCGGCGCTCATGCCTGACTGCCCTCCTCGTTCTCCTGGTCGATGGCCGCCGCGTAGGCGGCGAGCCCGTCCCGCCACATGATGTCGAGGTAATCCCGCAACGCGACCAGCCCCTCTCGACGGGCCTCGTAGACGCGCCTGGTGCCACGGGGAGTGGCCGTGACCAGCCCCGCCGTGGCCAGCACCTTCAGGTGCTGCGACACCGCCGGCCTGCTCACCGGGAGCAGCTCGGCGAGCTGGCCCACGCTCATCGGCCCGCGGCTGAGCCGCTCCCACGCCGCGCGCCGCGTCGGGTCGGCCAGCGCCTCCAGCACCGTTCCAGCGTCAGTTGGCACTTACCGTTAGTACCAGCTTACGGACTCATCCGTCAAGGCGCCTTCGCCGGGCCGGGCCGGGTCGGCCCCGCCCGCCACTGGCCGCCCGCCGATATCGTGGGGCCATGCAATCGCGCCTGGTCGTGCTGGTGTCCGGGTCGGGCAGCAACCTGCAGGCCCTGCTCGACGC